>QNCD01000094.1 GCA_003644385.1 Candidatus Omnitrophota bacterium | reverse complement strand
TCATATTCGCCATGGGACAGCCGGAATTGATATCCGGCATAAGCACTTTTTTTTTCGGAGAAAGAATCGAGGCGGTTTCAGCCATAAAGTGCACGCCGCAAAAAACAATTACTTCCGCTTCTGTTCCGGCGGCAATACGGCTCAACTCTAAGGAATCGCCACGGTAATCTGCTACATCCTGTACTTCCGGAAGCTGGTAGTTGTGTGCCAGGATTATAGCGTTACGTTTCTTTTTCAGGTCTTTTATTTTATTTTCCAGGTTTTTTAATTCCTTTCTGATCAGCATATTAACTTAGCACCTTATCGATTATTCCTCCGCCAATGACGGTATCTTTGTCGTAAAAAACCGCCGACTGTCCTGGCGTAATCGCAAACTGCGGCCTTCTAAAATGCGCTTTTAATTTATTATTTCCCAGAGGCGAGATCCCGGCAGGCATTTCTTTATGATTATACCTTATCCTCACTCTTAGGGCAATCTTCTTTTTTATCGGCTTTGAGATAAAATTTACCTTTTTAATCAAAAGGCCGCTTGCAAAAACATCCTCTTTGCCTGCCACAACTATAGTGTTGGCTTTAGCGTTTATTTCTTTGATATGCAAAGGATGGGCTGCGGCAATACCCAATCCCTGACGCTGCCCGATAGTATAAAAAGCAATGCCCCGATGTTGACCTAAAATATTTCCTTTTCTATCTACTATATATCCCGGCCGGCTTTTTATCCCTTGTTTATCTAAAAATTCCCGGTAATCCTTATTCGGAATAAAACAAATATCCTGGCTCTCAGGATTGTACGAAACAGGCAAATCAAACTTTCTGGCTAATCGACGCACCTGTTCCTTAGTGTAGTTACCCAATGGAAAGAGAATATGTTTGAGTTGATTTTGATTCAGGCGGTACAGGAAATATGATTGGTCTTTTTTCTGGTCTCTTGCTTTCTGAAGCAAGTAGCGCGGTACTCCGTACTCCGTACTCCGTACTTTCTTTATACGCGCATAATGTCCTGTCGCTAAATATTCCGCTTCCAAAGCACGCGCTTTTCTTAACAAGGCAGAGAATTTAATATATTTATTGCACCGGATGCAGGGATTAGGGGTCCTGCCTTTTGCGTATTCGGCGCAAAGATCTTTTATTACCTTCTCTTTTAAATCCCTGCTTATATCAATAGTGTAATGTTTGATGCCTAATTTTTCAGCTACACGCAGCGCATTGCTGACATGCAAATTGAGCCTGCTTGAGGATTCTAAGATATCAAAATGCATGGTGATGCCGATTACTTCAAGGCCCTGCTTTGTTAATAAAGCCGCAGCCACTGAAGAGTCTATCCCCCCGCTCATAGCTACGACTACCCGCTTTTTCTCTCTCATTTTCCCCCCGAATTTGCGTCCATTATAGCATAAAAGGAGATTAAGGTTATAGTTAAAATTGTATAAAGCTAACCCTGCCAGTCTGCGAGCGAATGTCGATTTTAGCCAATGAAGCTTGAGCATTGAGGGAATGCCGAAGCCCCGCGCAAGCGGGGCAATTTCGGCATAGCGATACTGTTCGAGCGCCGAGGCAGAGGCCGAGGTGCGAGTTCAGCAGCTACCGAAATGCGAAAGATCATTGGCGTTAAAAAATCGACCTGAGCGAGAAGACTGCGCAGGGTTAGTTTTTACCATTCTAACCTAAAGCCCGCCTCAATCCACCTGCCCGGCTGAGGTATGCCTTCTATCTCCTGATATTCAACATTCAGAATGTTGGTGATGTTCAGAAAAAGTTGCGCGTTTTTATGAACCCGGCAGTTAAAGTAAGTATCTAAAAGAAACCAGCCGCGGCGTGCCGGCCGCTTCTTATAAATAGCAGTTATTACCTGTCTGCCAAAAGGCAAATCGAGCTGAAATCTATTGCTGACTAAATGGCGCATATAGCTAGGGCCGTATTTATAAAGATAATCCTGGCCGATGATACGCTTATTAATATAAGTATAATAAACATCCCAGGAAAAATTAGAATCTAAGCTGAATTTTAAATAAGTCTCTATGCCCTTTACTTCTGTTTCCTTGATGTTTTCTATCTGCCATTTTGCTTGGGAGGGATCAGCCTTTACCCAATCCAGCATATCTTTTTCTTGCCTTAAAAAAAATACTATTCCTGAAGTTAACCCTTCTTTTTTATAACCGTATCCTAATTGATAATTAAGCGCTTTCTCTTCACTCAACGATTCATTTCCTTGCGTGGTAGGATCATTATAGTATAACTCGGTAAAGGAAGGAATCCTGACGTTGTTACCGATGCCGAAATTCAAACTATGGCTCTCGGAACAATCAAACCTTAAATTAGATGCGCCGGTATAAAGGCACTCAAAACCCCTGAAATCATCGCAACGAAAAGATAAGCGAAGAGCCGATTTCGAGTTTAAATCTTTATCCTGCACTATAAAAATGCTCTTATGGCGGCGGCCGTGTTTGCCTAAATTCGTAGAATTAATACTTTCCTCGCCGTATTCCAAGCCCAAACCAACCTTTCCTAGAATTTCAATATCCTTTTGCAAATAAAGACTGGGCGTATATATATCTGTATGGTGGTGATTTAGATAGGTACTGCGGGATTGTGTCTTATCGAGCATAAACTTATCATAATGAGAACGCCACAAAAAGCCGGGCTTGAATATAAAATCTTCATTTTCTAAAACAAGACCGCTGTTTAAAAGATAGGTTTTAGTCCACTCTTTAGAAGGATAACCCAGCCCGGGAGTATAGAAATCATAAGCGCCGAATTCTTTTTCTTGATAACCAAAACCTAAATTGAATTCTCCGTTTGCGAATTCTAAAGAAGAATCCAGCCGGTTAACCAGCTTCTTAAAATCCGTATCATAATAAAAACCATCCGAGCTCTCTGACTCCGAAGAAATCCTGAAACCCCAGTTATCTATCTTTCTGGTCAGGCTGAAAATTCCCGAATTAGTTTTATGCGATCCGCCGCTTAACTCAAAAATTGTTTTATCAACCCTAGGTTTTTTAATCTGGATGTTTACCGCCCCGCCTATAGCATCCGGTCCGAACAAAGAAGAACTCGCCCCAGGAATTATCTCTATTTTTTCAATATCCTCAGCAGTAACAGGGATATCGCAGTTATGATGTGCAGTCTGAGGGTCATTAATCCGGGCATTCCCCAGTAAAAGTGATACTCCCTGGTAGGTTGATCCGCGCAAAGAAAAATCCGACTGCAGGCTTTTTTTAGGAGAACGGCTCTGCAAGTCTAAAGGAAGCAAGTCCAGTATTTCCAGGATAGAATTACCGGGATAATCTGAATCATGGGAATCTAAAGAATAGTAATCGGCAATGTGGGGATTGGATTTAATGACAATGATGGGCTCTAATTCTAAGGCGGGAGAATCATTAGCTAACGCTAAAGTATAATTAAAAAAGAGTATGAAAATTAAAAAGCTGCGGCCGGACATAACCAGATTATAATTTAGGCGCGGTTAACCGTCAACTTAATTTTAGCATATAGTTGACCGCTAACGGCAATACACTACATCCCCGGCCATCACTTTCTCAACCAGTCCGTGGTCCCCCCTGACCAATAATCCTCCGTCGATATCTAAATCCAGCGCTTCTCCTTCAATGTGCCTTTTATGCAGAGATACCCTGATTCTTCTGCCCAGAGTAATATTGTGTTCGTCCCATTTCTCAATTATGGCAGCGGCTTTTTTCTTCTGGAAAAGAAAATAGTTCGCCTCAAGCCGGCGTAATATTTCCTGTAATAATTCTACCCGGTTTATATTTTCTTTTTTGTGCTCTTTCAAGGAAGTAGCATTATCAGGTAAACTCTTCTTATCGTTATTTACATTTAACCCTATGCCGATGACTACAAAATGCACTTCGTCCATCTCAGCTTGCAATTCGGTAAGGATCCCGCCCAGCTTATGATTATGTAAAAGAATATCGTTCGGCCATTTTATTTTCGCTTCTAAACCGGCTTTCTCCTTTATTGCCTCGCAGATACTTACCGCGGAAAGTAGAGTTAGTATGGCTGTCTCATTGGGTAAAATCTTTGGCCTGAGAATTAAAGAGAGATATATTCCTTTATATTTATGCGAAACCCAGATCCTTCCCAGCCTTCCCCTGCCTTTAACCTGAGATTCTGCCAATACAACCGTTCCTTCGCAGGCGCCTTCTATACCCAATTTAAGCGCCGTATCCATGGTAGAAGAAACAGAATCGTAGTAGTAAATTTTTCTGCCGATTGATTTGGTATTCAAGCGGCTTGCTATTTCAGAAGCAAAAATCCTGTCCGGAGAAGAAATAAGTTTATAACCTATGTGCGGAACAGCTACAATCTCATAACCTGAATCTTTAAGGGATTGAATATGTCTCCAAAGCGCCTGGCGGCTTATTCCTAAACGCTGGCTCAAATGGTCTCCGGAAACATAGTCTTTTTTTCTTTTTAAATAATCAAGGATTTTCTCATCCATACCCTAAACCGGGTTGAGGCTACCGCTACGATAGCCCTGTAAATCAACAGTTATATAGCGGTATCCTGATTTTTTCAAATATTTAGTTATTAATTTCCGCTTTTGCAAAAGCCTGGGGATTTCTTTTTTAAATACCTCTATCCGGCAGAAATCTTGGTAATCCCTGACCCGGACCTGCTTAAAACCTAAATTTTTTAAATATGCTTCTGAGCGCTCAATGCGCTTCAATAAGCGCGAATTGATCCGCTTCCCGTAAGGAATGCGTGAAGCCAAGCAGGCTAATGCTGGCTTATTCCATGTATTCAGTTTAAAATTCTTACTTAATTTACGTATCTCTTCTTTGTTAAGCCCTGCCTCTTCCAAGGGCGAGCGGATACCAAGCTTCTTTTTGGCTCTGCTTCCTGGGCGAAAGTCTTTTCTGTCAGAAAAATTACTGGCGTCCAGGACATAATTTATTTTAAACTTTCCAGCAAGATTATTCAATCTGGCAAAGAGTTCTTTTTTACAATAATAACAGCGCAAAAAATTATTGGAAATAAAATTTTTATTATCTAGTTCTCGGG
>QNCD01000093.1 GCA_003644385.1 Candidatus Omnitrophota bacterium | reverse complement strand
GTATATAATTGTAACGAAACAAGTAATAATGGATGGGTCACAGGAAATGGAGGCTATAACTGTACATGGGATTCTTCGGGGAATAATGTCGGTAAGTATAATGTGACAATGAGCATTGTTAAAAACTATTACCTCAGCTCAACGGATAGCTTGAACAATGCATTCAAGATTAATGCTACGCCTATGCTGACAGCAGCGGATGTTACACCGAGAAGCGATGGGTGGAGCCTGCAAAGAACGTTCACAGTTAACGTTACAGATAACATAGGGGATAATGTAACAGCATCATTGTATGAACTCGTGTCAGGTACATGGGTCAAAATCGGGGAAACTAAAAACTGTTCATCATGCTCCAATTATGTCATGAACTGGACAAAAACATATTCATGCTCAGACGTGGCGACGGGCTCAAGGCAATTCAAGGTTAATGCAACGGATACAGAAGGAAATACTTACACTACCACTGGAACAGATTATGTTGGAGGAAGCGAAGCGTTCACGATCGAAAAGAATAATGTAATTATACAATATGTAACCGGAAATGAAACTAACGCTACAAATGTTACACCTACTAACTTGATTGTAAGAGTTTATGATACGGATTCAGGGACGTATAATCTTAACCCGAGTGCACCTATTAGCTTTAATGTGACAAAGGAAGGGGTTAATGGACAGTTCTATGAAATGACCACAGTGAATACTAATAGTACCGGAAGTGCAGTGTACACATTCTATGCTGATACCAGCTTTAACCCAACTAAACAAGCTTGGTTTGGGTTCATTGATACAGCGGAAACACCAGCCTGTTACAAGTTTAACCAGTCGTTAACATATAATGTTACAACGTTGAGTAATCTGCCAACACTGTCAAATGAAATCGTGGGGCCGGTAACAGGAGGATGGGGGGATGTCAGGACGTTTAATGTCACTATCTTAGATTATAATAGCACAGCAACTGTATATCTATGGAAAGCACAAAGCCTTGATGGACCATGGACATTGCTCGACCAGCAAAACTATAATACGCCTGGAACTGAAGAAAATAAAACGTTTACTTATGAATTCGGATGCACAGATATTGGCTCAGGAACATGGTACTTTAAGTTTAATGCAAGCAATGAGGTCGGAAATGTTTATTCTACACAGGAAACAACAAGCAATTACTTTACACTTGCTAAGGATTATATTAGTTACATAAACGTGATTGGTAATGAAACAGTGGCTAATAGGAGCGGTAATCAAACACAACTCTTGAAAATGCAATGGTGGGATGCAAATGGGTCAGTTGTCACAGGACTTAATGTGACGTTTAAGGCAACATTCGATAACAGTATATGGGACTCGGGAACGATTAATACTACTAATAATAACGGGTACGTAGAATATTCCTTTAATCCGACTTGTACGCCAAGATATTATGTAGGACCGCAAAAGTGGCAGGCGATTGTGCAAAATGATCAGTGCTACCAGGATAATGAAACTGAACAGTATAACTTTACTATTAAAGGAGATATACTTCTTACACTAAGTAAACCAGATGGAAGCCTGAACTTTACGCAGGAGGATGTTATACCATTCTTAGGATATACAGTCGATGACTGTGGTACGGCACTATCAACTAATGTATCATTCTATATGAATAGTTCCACTAGCGGATATAATTGTAATGATACAGCCGAAGTTGTGCCAATCGGAGCTAATGCATATTCATGTGATATGGTCACGAGCCTTAACACCGAAAGAGGATATTATAATGTAAGCATGTTCGCGACAGCGGATTATCATTATGATAACTTTACGAAAAGGGAAAAGGTGCCAGGACTGTTCTATCTATTCTCCCTGAAAAAGCTTGAACAAGGGACAGTTGTCCCAAGTACGGCTGGATGGGGATACCCGAACTGGAACTTTAGCGTTATTTCCAGCTCAGGGGACCCGGATACGGATTATGAAGTGAAAATCTATATTGGTAGCACATGGCCGCCAACGACAGAGTGCACTGATTGTGTTAATAAGACTGCAGTGGTTAATAGCAATAACTTAAGCATGCTGTCGTACTGGGTGAAAAACTGGACATATAACCAGAAGGGAACATGGTACTATAGGTACTCTATCGCGGATACGTATACAACAACAGTATCTTATGTTACAGTTACAGAAGATAATACTAATATTTCATACGTTGCAGGAAACGATACGACGGCCGAAAAGGATGGACAAATAGCAACGTTGATTGTGAGAGTGTTTGACAAGGATGCTAACACGTTTAACCTGGACCCGAACGCGACTGTCACGTTTAAACTCTTGAATTCAGCTTACAGCGGAGGAGAAAAAGTAGTCGGTACTGTGAAAACTAATGATACAGGGTATGCTACGTTCGACCTTAACATTACTAACTGTGATTATCAAGCTGGATTGCAAAAATGGAGAGCGGAAATTACTAGCGCGGAAGAAAATTATAATATAAGTAAGTCCGGTAATTATTCAATTACACTGGTACTGTCAGGGTGTACGGCGACAGTTGACGTATATCCACCAGTACTAACACCGAACGAAGTGTTCCAAAATAACACATTCATTGTAAACGCTACTGTGACAGCATGGATTTCAGCAGCGAAAAATGTTACAATGAAACTTAACACTTCTAGCATCTGGCAGGTGGATAACAAAGAACAGTTCTTTGCGTCTATTGGAGTTGGAAGTTATCAGCCAGTTACATGGAACGTTAATGCTACTACATATGGAACGTTTATACTCAATATTAGTGCGAACTCAAGCAATGCCGGAACTGATTCGGAATTGTCAGATAGTTTGTATGTATATAAAAAGCTTAAACTGAACCAAAGCATTGAAAGTATGCCTATAAATATTAACACGGATAATTATGAAATCTTAAGTTGGTTATGTCCGGCAGCTAACTATAGAACAGCTAATATCAATATTACATGGAACGCTACAAGTACATGGGCAAGAGTTTATGTTTATGACGGATATGGATGGAAAGATGTTATGCATAGCAAGTACATTAACGCAAGCTTAAAACAAACACAACTGAATATACTTAATCAACAAATGTTCCCCAATAGTACTGGATTTTGCAACGTCAAAATCGAAAACGTTGGAGATAATATATTGTATGTTAAAAATGTTACAATGGAAGCATTCTATCAGCCTACTGTGAAAATCAGGGACTTAGTGGTGAAAATTGATAATAGTGAAACAACGGGTTTCGAAACTAGGGACAAGTTCTTTAACGTGACCGTGAAAATCGAAAATAGTGATAACACTAATTATAACATTAACGTTACACTCAATGTTACAGATGAAAATGATAACGTAGTGAATAGCTCTAAACAAGAAGTGATAGTTAATGCGGGTAGTACTGTATACGTTAACTTTACAAATATTAATACTACCGGATGGAACCAGGAACTTTATACTATGAAAGCATATGTCACAGGGGATAAAAATGATAACAGAAACGAAATTGTTACACTGAAAAATGTGACTGCCGTAGTGAATACAGTCAATTATATGTGCAATCTTACGACTGAATACTTTAACGTTACAATCGTACACCCGTTCAATGAATCAGTGCAGTATAATGTTAGCCTGACACTGCCAACAGGGTGGAATTATTCAGGAAGCCAAGTCGTTACAACGAGTGGTAGCGCGAATTATACGCTCAAGTTTAATATTACAGCCAGCAATAGTCCGGATAATGTGACCATTATTGCTAACATTAATTATACTTTCCCAAGCAGCACTAAAAGCATAACAAGAAGCTTTAACATCGAAATGAATAATAATATACCTATACTGGAAGTCGTGAGGGAAACCCCTAAAGTTATAGGAAGTAACAAGGTATTTGATTCGGCATTGGTTATACATAATAAAGGGTGTGCTGCCACAACAGGTACTACAGTTGTGAAAGAATTGTTATCAACAGGATGGGTGCCAGCAAACCCAAGCATTGAAGGCGATGTAACACTGAACTCGGCGACAACAGATTTGATTAATAATATTATTACATGGAACCTGGGTTCAATTAGTGTGAACAGTTATGCAGTACTGACTTACCAGATTAAAGCCCCAAGCTCGTACCCGACACTTGGAACGCTAAACTATAATGCTACTTGGAATGGAAGATATTTAAGAGAAAATAAAGAGTTTAATGTACAAACGTATAATTATAGCGGCGAAAGCCATCTTGAGTTTGATTTGACTGTTGTACAACAGTCAGACAATTATCCATGGCCGGAACCAAGGAGCAGTCAACTCAATAAGTTGTATAATTATAGCCTTGAAGTTGAAAATGTTGGGGATGTTACGGCTACTGGATGGAACGTGACATTGCT
Organism: Candidatus Omnitrophota bacterium; assembly: GCA_003644385.1. GTDB lineage: Bacteria > Omnitrophota > Gorgyraeia > Gygaellales > Profunditerraquicolaceae > B70-G16. The sequence continues at coordinate 861 of QNCD01000093.1, read as the reverse complement.
AGTTCCAACAGAGTGTGAATTCTTCGGGGCAACTAATAATGGTGCATGGAGCTCTAGCGAGAGAAAGATTGAATGGGAACTAGCTAATGTGGAAGTATATGATTCAACTTATCTTAACTTTACACTGAACTGTACTGAAGAAGGTAAACATATTTTGGTGGCTGAAGCGGTGAAGAATACGACACAGTTTACTTCATATATGAATGATACGAGTATTGGATGCTCAGGGGCAAGTTGTAGCGATAATACATTAGTTACATTCAGCCAACCTGCAAACATAAAGTACGAAAAACTGAGAAATGTGGACTTTAAAGTTGAACATGACTGGAACGGTGTAGGGGTGACCATCGCTGAGGGAGCAGTGAATTTCACTGATGATGATAATATAGCAAAGATTGTCTGGCAAAAGAAACAGTTTAATTCAGGAACAGAAAGTGAATGGATCAACTACACTATCGAGGATGAACAAAGTCCGAGGTTCGTGGATAGTAATAGATATGTTGGAATTAATAGTTATGTCGATGCTAGCTCGGGTGAAACAGGAAACGTGAACGTGAGCAAGATTGCGTACACCTGGCAACACGGGAAACTGTTTAAAGAACCGCAACAATTGTTCATTAAAACTAAGGTTTATGAGTATGTGCCACTATATACGAACTTTACATTATGGATTAATAATAATGATTCTAAAACCACGGGAGGATGGGGGGAAAGCTTTAACTTTACGGTTATGGTAAGGGACAGGTTTAGCAGAAATGTTACAGTCATGGCATGGCATAAAACAGGAATCGGAAGCTATGAACAAATAGATAACTGGACATGCGTGAACTGTGGGGCATGGACGCAAGCTAACTTTAGCTT
>QNCD01000092.1 GCA_003644385.1 Candidatus Omnitrophota bacterium | reverse complement strand
TTTCCTTTTCTTTTTTTGTTTTTACCTGATCTAAGCAATAAACAAATTTCCTTAACGTTTGTTTTAAAACTGCGGCAAATCCCCTGATCGGAGACTTTAAAGTCATCACCAGTTGCATCCTTAAAACCTCTTTAGTGGGCAACTTTGATAACGCTTCCAACTCCTTGCTTTCAAAGAGCCTGTCTTCAATAATCGCACCCTCCACTTTGAGCTGTTCATGAGCGCGCAAAAATTCGTAAAGCGCCCTGCAGGTAGTTACCGGATCGTCTTTGGCAAAGACCAGGCCGCAACTGCCCTGGATATACTTACTGATCGCCTGGAAATTAGAATCGGAAAGAGAACGGATAGCCACCGAATTTTTAGTTACGAATAAAGTTGCTTTTGTATTTTTCAGCGCCTGCCTGAGCGTAGTCAGGTCAGGAGACGACAATCTCTCGTATTTTATTACAAATATGCTGTTAGAATGCTTAAGCGAATCGCGGACCCTGTTGCTTAATGCCTGTTTTATTAAAACGCCTATTTTTTCCATAATAATTAAATTTCCAGCCTTAAACCCAGGTTCATCGTAGAGGAAATAAAAGCACTTTTGACAAATTTTCCTTTTACAGAATGCGGCCTAGCTTCATTCAGGGCATCGATCAGGCGGACTGCATTATCATATATTTTTTCCTCGGGAAAGGAGATTTTTCCCACGCTTAAATGGATTCCTCCCTGCTTATCGGTGCGGAATTCAACTTTGCCTTTTTTTACGTCTCTTATAGCCTTTTCGATGTCGTTGGTAACCGTTCCTGTCTTAGGGCTGGGCATCAGCCCGCGCGGACCGAGTATTTTTCCAAGTCGCGATAAGTCTTTCATCATTTCAGGGGTGGCTATCGCGCAATCAAAACCCAGAAAACCCTGCGAAACCTTATCAATCAACTCCTGCGATCCTACATAGTCCGCACCTGCTTCTTTTGCGATTTTTTCGCTCTCGCCTTTGCAAAAAACCATAACCCTTATTTTTTTCCCTGTGCCATGGGGCAATATTACTGTTCCGCGCACCAATTGATCCGATTTTTTAGAATCCACGTTCAGGTTAAAATGCAAGTCCACCGAAGCGTCGAATTTTATTGGCGCAAGCTCCTTTAAAGTTGTTATTGCTTCTTTAAGCCCGTAAGTTTTATTCGCATCGACTTTTTTTTCTGATTCCTTGTATCTCTTACTTCTTGATTTCATCTTATTTAACCTTCTACCTTTATCCCCATGCTCCGGGCAGTACCTTCGATAATCCTTACTGCCTGTGACATATCTTCGGTATTCAGGTCCTTCATCTTCTGCTTAGCGATCTCTTCCACCTGTTTTTTTGCCACTGTTCCGATTATTTCTTTGCCGCTCGCCCCCGAAGCCTTTGCCAGGTTTGCCGCGCGCTTAAGCAGGACCGAAGAGGGCGGGCTTTTAATAATAAAATTAAAAGTCCTGTCTTCATAGACTGAGATCACTACCGGAAGAATCAGGCCCTCCCTGTCTTTAGTCTTATCGTTAAACTGTTTGCAAAACTGCATAATGTTTACTCCGTGTTGGCCAAGAGCAGGCCCTACCGGAGGGGCAGGATTTGCCTGGCCTGCGGAAACATGCAATTTGATCTGTGCGGTGACTTTTTTTGCCATAATTTATATTTTTTCTATCTGCCAGTATTCCAGCTCAACGGGGGTTGCCCTGCCGAAGATGGAAACGCTCACCTTTAGCTTTCCTCTTTCAGGGTGGATCTCATCAATTGTCCCGTTAAAATTCATAAACGGACCCTCCAGCACCCTTACCTGTTCGCCTTTTTCAAAAACGGTCTTAGGAATAGGCTTTGTTGTTGATTCCTCGGTCCTTTTCAGTATTCCGTCGACTTCCCTCTGGGGTAGCGGCATGGGTTTTTTTCCTAACCCGATGAACCCGGTTACCCCCGGAGTGCTCTTGATGTAGAAATAAGTTTTTTCGTTTAAGTCCATTTCAATTAGGATATAGCCGGGAAAAAACTTTCTTTGCGAAATGCGTTTTTTTCCGCTTCTTACCTCGGAAATCTGTTCGGTAGGAATCACGATCTGGGAGATAAATTCTTGTAAACCCTCTGCATTAATCTTATTTTCCAAAAAATTCTTAACTTTGTCTTCGGAACCGGTTTGTGTGTGAACAACGTACCAATTTTTCATTACTTTTACCTGAAAACAGATTTTAAAATATTAGATAAGACCAGGTCAACTACCCCGATAAAAAGAGCCAAAAGAAAAGTAATCGTGATTACCACTAAAGTGGAACCGAACAGCTCTTGTTTACTGGACCATGATACCTTGCTTAATTCTACCTTTACTTCGGTTAAAAAGTTAACAGCTTTTTTAAATATGTTCACTTTCATATTTGCGGACCGACTCAAGTTTTATGGAACGGCTGGAGTCGTCCCGCACTCTTTATTTTCAGGGGCGGAGGGACTCGAACCCCCAGTTCTGGTTTTGGAGACCAGTGGTTTACCAGTTAACCGACACCCCTAAAATTTTATTTAAGAGCGCGGGATGCCATTAACCGACGCTCCTATTCGATATTATTTAGTTTCCTTGTGGAGCGTGTGCTTACGGCAAAACTTACAAAATTTTTTCAGCTGCAATTTTTCCTGTTGTGTTTTCTTATTACGCTTGGTGGTATAATTTCTATTTTTACATTCACTGCATTCTAAGGTAATGATCTCTCGCATTTTATCTTCCGTTAAAAAGCTGGAGACGGGAATCGAACCCGTGACCCCGTCCTTACCAAGGACGTGCTCTACCGACTGAGCTACTCCAGCAAAGGTTATTCACCTTATGCTGAAATTTCTTTAATAGGTACAAAACCCTTTTTGTCGTAAGGGGTTAAAAAATTCCCCACGAGAATTTTGGAAAATTCTTTTCTTTAAAAATTTCCCTAAATATATGCAGGATTTACTGTTTAGGGGTGCACGCAAAAAGAAAAGTATACCCTACCATACGGAATTTGTCAAGTTTTTTTTTGTGGTTTTTTTGAAAGAGGCGCTAATCTTCAGGGGCAGTAGAATATGAAGCATTTTTTGGAGACAACTCAGACATATCGCCGCCAATAATAGATTCTCCTATAATCTCCTCCTCCGGCAGAGGAAACTCCCAATAACTCTCTAAGAACTTCTGGTAATTTTTACTGATAACATCTAAATATAAAAAATAATTCGAAGCCTGGTTACTTAACGGTAAAGGGAATACTCCGGGATCCTCTTGGGGGAACCGGTAATAGTCTTTCAACACTTTATTTTTTTTCAAGATAGCAAAGTGATGCGTTATAAATTCAACGTCTAAAACAGGAAAAATAGCATTTATTAACTCTGTTGCGAAAACTTCAGGATGCCCCATCCGGAGAAAAGGAGAATAATCTCGATATTGCCGGGGGCCTTCGACAAAATACCCACTCAAAGGGGTTAAATTACTTAAGCTTCTTTCTTGAAATCCTTGGAAAGCTTCTTCCTGCTTCTTACGCAACTCTATAAAAGCATTAAATTGCTGCGCTAACAAATTGGCCTCGATTTTAGCGGCTTCTTTTTGCCTTTTTCTATCGGCTTCTCTTTTTTTCTCTTGTTCTTCCTCTTGTTTTTTGCGCCGCCATCCCTCTTTGTATTTAAGCCTTTCTTCCTCTCTTTTCGCATCTTCGTATTCCCTTTGCCATTTTTTTGCCTTCTGTATATCTTCTTTATTCCAAATCATCTCCCTTTTTTCATATTTTTTTTCTAAAATTTCCTGCGTGCGCAAGGCCTCCCAGGAACGCTCTAGAAAATCCCGCACAAAGTTATCATTGGGATATTTGTCCAGGAGATCCTCGAAAATTCTGATTGCATCCCTGAATTTGCCCTCATTGTAAAATTCCTCTCCTAATAAAAACTGCCGGCTGTAATATTGAGGATCCCAGGCGTATATATCAGAATAAAAAAGGCAAAACAAAAAGATTAGTATCAGCAGAATATTTACTTTCATATCAATTCTTTATTTTACAGCTAAAATAAGCTTTTTTCAATTACAATTTAGAGATTCGCAAACTATAAATTACTCAATTCGGCAAAATCCTGTAAACTAAGTTCTTCCGGGCGCGCCATTGGATCAATCCGCTGTTTTCTAAAAAATTCATCCAGCTTCTTTATGGACACTACTCCTTTAAGGCTGTTCTTCAGTATTTTTCTGCGCTGACAGAAAGCTTTACGGATAATCTTAAAAAAACGGTTCTCATTTTTCAAATCGACCGCAGGGTGTCCCCTGAGTTTTAGCCCAAGAAAGCATGAATTGACGCTGGGAGCAGGATAAAAACAACTTTTTTTTATTAAGAATAAAATCTCAGGGTAGGCATAGCATTGGACAAAACAGCTTAATGACCCGTAATCTTTTGATCCGGGATGAGCAATTATCCTCTGTGCAAATTCTTTTTGTACGGTAATAAAGGCGCTATCTATTTTATTCCGGTTCTTAATTATATATTCAAGCACCGGACTGCTAATATAATAGGGAATATTGCCAACAACCTTTATTTTTTCATAAAAATGTTTAAAGAATTTCTTAAGATTAAATTTTAAGATATCTTCGTTTAAAACCGAAATGTTTTTTTTATGTTTTAAGTTTTCCTTAATAATGCTAAGAAGGCTGGAGTCAAGTTCAAAGGCGTAAACTTTTTTTACCTTTTCCGCAAGCAGGCCGGTAATTTCTCCTCTTCCCGAGCCTATTTCTAAAACAATATCTGATGCATTTAAACCGCAGGAATCAATTATCTTTCTTTGGATATTTTTATCTACGAGAAAATTCTGGCCTAATTTCTTTTTTGGTTTAAAGCGCATCTATAAGCAAGCTTTATTGCCTCCAGTAAAGAATCAAAATTGGCGAGGTGATGATATTTTGCGATATCAAATGCGGTTCCGTGCAGCGGCGAAGTTCTGATAAAATTTAAGCCCAGGGTAAGATTGGCGCTTCTTGAAAAACCACTAAGCTTTAAAGGTATTAAAGCCTGGTCGTGATACATCGCGATTATACAATCATAATCTTTATGAAGAGCCTTAGAGATTGCAATATCTGCAGGCAATGGCCCTTCTAAATGTTTGATTTTTTCCCTTAGTTTTTTGACTGCCGGCATTATTATTCTATTCTCTTCATCGCCCAGAAGCCCGTTATCAGAAGCATGCGGGTTTAAGCCGCAGATTACCATTCGCGGATTTTTTATCAAAAATAACTTTTTTAGCGAAACGTAGGCTGCTATAGAAGTTTGCAGGATTTTTTCCTGGTTGATATTCAGAGAAACATGCTTTAAAGCAACATGCCTGGTAATTAGGGCGAATTTAAGGTATTTATTTAAAAGCATCATCACGGTATTTTTACTTTTGGTTTTTTCAGCCAGATATTCGGTATGTCCTGTGT
>QNCD01000091.1 GCA_003644385.1 Candidatus Omnitrophota bacterium | reverse complement strand
GCCTATGGATGAAGCATTGGAGTCAATAGATAAATTCGTAAAGAGGCACTACGGGAAGAATCCCAAGGACTTCACTAAGCCGGTAATTATCTCAGGAATTGGTATCGGAGGCCAGACCACCTGCTGTGTTCCGGTATTAGGCTTTGTAGTGAACCATAAAAACAGGCAGTTATATGTCTGTGATTCCCTTGGCACTAACTACAAAGCATTGGAAGAAGAGTGGCTTAATGTCTTAAGAGAGAATCCTGATACCAAGCTTCTCTGGGTAGTTGGTTCAAAGTCAGGCGGTACAGATGAGACTATGGTTAACTTCCAGATGAATCTAAAGACAATGATACGGGTTTGGGCAAGGTATAGAGACGGAGATGAGAAGGGAGTAGAAATAGCAGAAGCTCTTTTAGAAAAGTTATTCGATGGTAAGGCGTTGTCTGAGAAAACAATATCCAGATTAAATTTAAACGAAGAAGAGCTTGAAATTCTGAGGATTGTATTCAAAAATTTAGTTATTGTAACTGGCAGTAAAGAATCTGGTTCGCGATTAGCCAGATTAATGGAAGAGGCATTCTTGAATGAGCTTTATGATAACAAAGAAGATAGGGTTATCTCTATCCTTATGCTGGATAATTTAGGTGGCAGATTCCAGGGAATCAGCCCCAATGCCTTTGTGTATAATGCACTATTGGGTTTGGACATAAGGAAGATGTTAGAGTCAGCAAAAGAAGTAGCTACCCTTCAAAGAACCGAATCTCTCTACAGATCAAAGAAAGTTGCCATTGACCTATGGCTTGACAAGATACAACAGCTTTTGATTGCCATACCTAACGATATCATCTTCGGAAGACTCTCCGAGGCCTTAGGCCAGATGGTTCCTGAAAGCACTGGCAAAGGAAGAAGATTCTACAAAGAAGGAAGATTAAGTCAGCCTGTAGGTATCCAGACCTATGCCTATGATTCAGCAGCTATCAATAATGCTTTTAAGGATATAAAACCAGCTGGTAAGGCATATCTGGTATTAGACATAGAAGGGAATAACCCTATGCAATTAGATAAGGAAATTATTGAGGATAACTATACTATCAACTATAAGTTAAAGGAAATTTCTGAAACCGAATTAGCCAAACTTATCCAGTTTATGGAAGATATAACTGCTAATTTCGGTATGTTTAATACTGCTGAAGCTCTACTTGATACACAACAAAATAATCCAGAATTACAGGGAATAGACCTTTTTAACAAAAACTCCATTGTCGAAGTAATCAAAGGTGCAAAGCACAATGAAGATGGTGACTTATTCAATAAATTCCGTGAAGTCTTTGATGAAATTACCCCCTTCCGCCAGCCTGATGTTGAGTTTGCCAAGGCATTGGTGAAGGGTGGGCTTGGTGTTAGTTGGTTCAACCAACACGGCAATACAGATAAAGACAAATTACCGCTAAGAGACCAGACTCAAAGAGAAGCAGAATATAATAAATATAATAAGAAAGTATCTCAAGGTGCGGTATTAGACTTGAGCACCTTAGGCTTAAGAGATGAAAATAGAAAATACAGAACAGGTAAAGAAGCAGAAGATATTCTTTTAAACTTACTTGATAAAATATCCTATCAGCCGCACGCACCACCAATTGCTGACAATAGAAATGAAATCTTAATTCTCCTTGATACATTGAACTCTTTACAAGAGACTATCCTGCAGTCAGGCATACCTCAAGATACTTACGAATACATACAGGAGCTAAAACAGCAAAGAAATCAATTATTTACTCAAATTATCAACCTTGCTTTAAATACAAAATTAAACCCAACAGAAGAACAAACTGCCCGCCAGCTTGCCGCGCTATTACTTAAAGCCCACCAGGATAACAAGAGCCTCAATTTCGTCCTTTATGAAGACAGAAATCCTCTAACCGAAATCATCAAGAAATTCGCTGAGTTCCTCGGCCTTGACCGCTTTGACTTTGGCCCTGCCGAACAGCATAAATCCTTCCAATTAACCTCGGGTGGTATTGATGTATCCCTTGAGGTGCTTATCCAATCCGTTAAACAGCTAGAAAAAATAGAAGCAACGGAAGAATTAATCGTTTACGACGGCTGCGTGCCTAATTATCTACACGGCTTATATCCTTCCGAGGTAGGAACCATTTACTTAAGAGCTTATGCTGACAGGTTCAAAGAAGACCAGGTTCAAACAGAGGTAGCGGTGTTGATGGCGAAAGACCTGACAGAAAAGAAAAACATTGCAGATCTTACAGTTCTTCTTACAAAGACGGTAGAAATATATAATGCCACAGAAAGCAATGCTTCTAGCCCAGCGAGACAAAAGCTTTATGCTGTCAAAAAGGCAATTTCTGATTTACGGCAAAGGATGCCCGGAAAATATATAGGATTTTCTATGGTATTGACATCCGCAGGGTTAATTGCTTGGAAGCCATTTCTTGCAAAAGGGCTTAATGCTTCCAGTGTTGGCCCATTACTCATATCTTTAACCAAACCCAACCAATACTTCGCAGAACTGGTTTATACCTATGAGGATGAATTAGAAAATACAGCTTTCTCACAATTACGCTACACTATCAGAGATTACACCAGAAAACCAGTAATGTTAGGGATAGGGCCAATATATCAGCACTCCAACGGCCAGATGTACAATGATGAAGACAGGGTAAACATTATAATGTTTACTGTAAAGCCAAAGCAAAATCAAGATTTGCCTATTCCTGCTGAGAGATACACCTTTGGAGAATTAATGTTTGCCCAGGCAGAAGGAAACAGGCAGGGGTATGCTGAGAAAAGCAGGAATGTCATCAGGGTGGATATAGAGAATGATGAGCAGCTGAAGACGATAGAAGAAATTGCCCAAGGACTACGGGCTTCCTCTTCACCAGTGAAAATAATTCGCAGGGCTGAGGATTTTGAAAATGCAACATTAGACAGAAAGGGTAGTATTAAAGTAATAAGTAGTAAAGAAATGGCACACTTCTATGTTCGTTTTGTTGCCAAATTCAAATCAGAGTTTCCTGATTTGGCAGGAAAATTGGAGGGTTTGTTTGATAAGGCAATACCCGAAATATTTAAAAATGCTATAGAACACGGAAATGAGTTTGACAGCGTCAGATATGTAACTTTAGCTTGGGATATAGATGAGGAGAGAGTAACTATCAAGATAAGCGATCAAGGCAGGGGCACTTTTAAGGCAGAGATGTATCTAAATATGAATGAGGAGGTTGCGGAAGATAGAAGGAGAATCGCAGATGATTTACTTGACAGAGGCGATCTCTCTTTAATAACTGGAAGTGGAGCTGGATTAGGAATTTATACTGCTAAACAAAACTGCGATAGGATTGAATACAGGAGTATTACTGATTCAAAGGGCAGAAAGATAGGCACAGAAGTTACTATAGTGGGATTCCTTAGTAGCTCCATAACTGTTCCCTCCAGCTCGCCGGTGGGTAAGTCTATTAATCTTCTTATTGCCCTTAAGGGTTCCTTTCCTATAACAGAAACAGAAGATGAGATACGGATAAGAATACAATGGGATTCTTATAGTGCATATTCAAAGATATATTCAGCCCAACTCATAACTGAACTACTGTCTTTTGGTAAATCTTCTACCAGCAGCCCGACAACTCACTTCTCCAGCTCGCCTGTAGAAGATGGGGTTGATTCTTCTGGCCCTGCCCGTTCAAAGAATGAGAATCTAAGACTGGAGGCCGAATTCATACTTAATGCTCTATTTGAAGCCTCCGGAAAGCAATCCAAATCCCAGATTGCGGTCTTATCCGGCAGGCCGACTGTAGGCTTTGCCAAGGGCTATCTTGACAACATCAGCTCCTTTGATAACGGAGGCAGCAGCTCCGGCGAGAGAGCAGACAGAGGCAGCGTTTTGAGGCAAAGCAGGCAAGGTGATGATAACGGAGAGCTTATCCCGGCCGGATTCACCTCCGGTGTTTTGATGACAGCCTCAGGAATAAATCAAGATGAGCAGCCCGGCCTTCAAGAAGTATCCTTAACTTCTCAAAGTGCCCGCAGCCCGCCAGTTTTAAAAATTATCCCTGCTTTTTCTGCCCCTGTCCAAGAACAGCAACTCTTAGGCTTAGCAGAAGCCATTGGAGAAGGCATAAGAAAGGCTTTTCCGTTTGAGCTTAGGGTAGAGCTCAGCCCAGCAGTTCCCTTAGAAAGAATCATTGCTGATTTGGGGGGGAGTTACAATCCTATCAGCAAGCAGTATATCCTTCCTTTTAGCTTATCTGGCTTAAACTTAGAACAAGGCACTCCTACTCTAATAATTACCGACGCTGATTTGACCGGCCAAACCCAAGAAGGCGGGTTAAAAGACTTCCTCTTTGGCCGCACATATCCGGCCCAAAACATCACTATTTCTTCTGCCTACCGGTTTAGCAGCCCTCAAAGAGGCTTATTTATCGCAAGAAACATAAAGAACGCAATTCATGAGGCAGGCCATTTATTTGGTTTAGGAACTACAAAGGCATTATTAAGTGGCGGCCAGCACTGCGCCAACCCTGCCTGCGCAATCCACTTTACGCCTACCCCAGAAGAACTGGACAGGGTCACCACACAGTTTTGCCCTGCCTGCCGTAGTAAACTGGCAGGATTATTTCCTGAACTGGTAAATGCTTCTTTAGACAACGGCGGCGCTGAGAGCAGGGGTGCTTCCGTAGACATCCAACACCTTTTCAGCCCCACTGTCTTTAATCATTTTACCGCCCAAGACTTTAAGGATATAGCTTCTCAGTCATCAACGCGCCCGGGGTTGGTTGATATCCAGAAACGCTTCAAAGAAGATGTAGAATCTTGCCTGACAGCAGAAGGCAGAAAGCTCTTAAGGAGTTCTTGGCGCGAGTGGCTGGTCCCCTGGATAGCCGGCATCAGCGATGAAGAAATAGACGGCATCTTAAACCAAGGAGACAGCTTAGAAAGCAAGCTGGCCATACTGCTTAACCCAGGGGAGTTCGTGGGTAAGAACTCTGTCCTGCAGCGTATCATCAAGATAGCCGAAAGCGTAAGAAAGGACGGAAGCGAGGCCTGGATACACAATGGCGTTGGCGGCTCAATCCTGCCGACTCAGTCTATAGTCAACCCCTTGCTAAGCTCAGAGCATAACTCCTTAAGCCGCAGTTCCCGCGGCCAGGCCCCGAGGGTTTATTATTCAGGGGACAGCTTTTCTCCGGAAAGGCCGCTGGCTGTGCTAAAAGCCTTAGAGGACCAGGGCATACTCTTTAAGGCCAAGTTCAATATTATCTCCAAGAGCGGAACCACCGGAGAAACAATCTTCTCTTATTTGATTTATCGCGCCTACCTTCAAGAGCGCCTCAGAGACCTGCATTCACAGGAGCATAAAATCACTGACGAAGAGTTGAGCAAAATGGGTTTAGAGCGTAAGGATATCACTCCTATCAAGCAGAAAGACATAGAAGAGATAGTAAG
>QNCD01000090.1 GCA_003644385.1 Candidatus Omnitrophota bacterium | reverse complement strand
TGCAGCGTTTGAGCAAGGCGAGGCTGTAACAGGCAGCGACATAATTGAGAACTATTTATTCATTGCGGTAAACACTCTTTTGCCGACGCTGTTTTATCAGGTGCCGCGTCCGATGATAAAGAACAAACCAGCAGGCAGTCCTTATTCTGCAGAAGTATTAAACGAGTTAGTGAAAAATTATATCAACGATGAAGTGAAAAAAGAGTTTCAGATGGTTATTCTGGACGCATTTCTGGCGTATGGATACGGATGTATGAAAGTGGGGTATAACTCACGCAGAGGCAGAGTGCAGCAGAACCGAGTGAAAGAAATTCTTACAGGCAGGAAAGAAAGCAAGTATCCTGACAATATGGAAGCCACAGTTGAGTTTTTGAAGTATGAACGTCCTGTTCTGTTGAGGCAGAGCCCGAAGGACGTAATTTTAGACCATACCCAACCGTTCGGTAAAGGACAGCGAGTTACGTTCCGATACAAACGCACGTTGAAAGAGTTAATGGACAGCAACCTGTATTCATTGAGCAGCAATTTTATAAGTTTTTTCAAGCACAGAGGAGAAGGCGACGAACGTAAAATCACGCTGGATTTAATTGAGCACTGGATAATGATAGACGGTTACGCCTGGAAACTGGTATACGTTCAAGAATGGGAAGACGAACCTCTTGCCTGGGGGAGAAGTGTTTACAGGTGGCTGCCGTATTCGCTGTTACGGTTCAATATGCCGCCTGACAGGTTGTATCCTGTATCTCACGGCCAGCAGGCGTATAAAGCACAGGTTGAACTGAATTATTTAAATACTTTGTGGAAAGAGCACATTGATAAAGTCCGCAGGCAGCATTTGATTGATGTTAACGCATTAACAGAAAGCGGACGCACGACCCTGAAAGCGAACATTATTGACGGTATAGTTGAGTGCAACCGTCCTGTAAATGGAGTATATCAGCAGATAGTATCGCAGCCGATGTCCGCAGACGTTTACAGCAACATACAAAACGTAAGGGCGTATTTAAAACTGTTGTTATCCACCAGCGGTGCGAAAGCAGGCGAACCTGAGAGCAAACTTGCCACAGTTGAGCGTATGAAAGCGATGGGCGACGTGTTACGCACGTCAGGTATGCAGGACGCAATACGTGATTTTATGAAAGACGTTATTCGCAAGACTGTGCAGAACGTTGTTGATTTAGGCGACCCTGAACTGACGATTTTAATCACCAAGAAAGACATTTACGACCCGTTGACAGGCGAGCCAGTTACAGGCAAGAAAATACAGATTGGCGGAGTTGACGGCTTAAGGTTAAAAGGCGAGGATGAACGCAGTTTAATTGTTGGGGACATAACAACAGATTACATTTACGATGTAGATATAACCTCAGCGGCACGTCCTGATTTTCCAGTTATTAGGAAACAGTTGGCAGAGGCGATACAACTTGCAGTTACATTACGTCCGATGTTGAAAGAGAAGAATAAAGATATAGATATAGTTGAGTTATTGCAGGATTATTTCAACACGTTTGACACAATACCTAATCCGTCCAAATACATTGTTGATTTATCTCCTGAACAAGTTTCAGAACAGGCTGAACAAGTTTCAGAACAGGCAAGGTTACAAAATATACTGGCAGGGATAAAAAGCAGTAAAGGTGTGCCTGAGGAGAACGCTGTTATACAGGGAGCGGAACAGGTCCAGACAGACACAGAAGGGTTGAATACGTTAGGGGAGGTGTAAAGCGTGGGATACAAGTCACGAGGCAACTGGCATTTAGGCGTATGCAGTGACGAAAAGTGGACGCAGATTTTTGGCACGACACGTCCACAGGCGGGACAGACAGGCAGGATAAGTCTGAAAGACAAACCACGCAGAGGAGATTATAAATTCTGCAGGGAACTGGATAAAGTGTTACGAGATTATACACGGTTTAAATCGCCGAAAGACCGAGAGAAGATAAAGGACGAATATTTTGGTAGACAGAAAGAACAGCGGGAGAAAGTGAGACGTGAGCTGGACAGGTTGTATCCAGATAGGTTTAAGCGTATTGATGATTAGCCTGCTCGCAGGGTTTGGCGGGCTGATATGGATGAGCACATTTAAACTGGGAGGTGGATATGGCACAGAAGAAGGAGAAGAAAAAGATAGAAGATAAGAAAAAGCCAGAACAGAAAAAGGTGGACACGCCACCTGTCAGCAATCCGTCTGGTGTATGGGATGACGATTTAATACGGAAGGAGTAAGATATGCCTCTGACTAAAAAAGGCAAGAAGATTTTAAGGGCCATGTAAAAAGAGTATGGCAAGAAAAAGGGGAAACAGGTTTTCTATGCATCAGCGAATAAAGGGACGATAACAGGCGTGCATAGAACACGTAGAAAGAGGTGAGATAATGGCACAGAAACGACCGAAAAAATGGATACAGCAGGCGATAAAGAAACCTGGAGCATTACGTAAAACGTTAGGAGTTAAAGAAGGTAAAACTATTCCTGTTAAGAAACTGCAGGAAGCCGCAAAGAAAAGCGGAGTAACAGGTAAACGGGCAAGATTAGCATTAACGTTGAGGAAGTTAAGAAAGGGGAAGTAACTATGCCATTAGGAGACAGAACGGGACCTCGTGGACGAGGCAGAATGACAGGCAGAGGATTAGGGTATTGTGCAGGATATAAGACGCCTGGTTATACTAAACCTGTCCGCAGGGGCGGCGGGCGAGGTAGAGCCAGACGCAGACGCAGATAAGGTGAAGCCGACCGTTAACGGGCGTTAAACAAAAAGGAGTGTGTTATGGGTGAACAGTTAAACAATACGGGCGTAGGAAGTTCTTCACAGCGTGAGTTTGAAGAACCAGTTGAGGAAAACGTTGATTTACTTGGCGGGTTATCACCAGACTCACCGATTGAGGATATTCTGGCAAAAGCACACGCTGAAGAAGAACCTGCTGGCAGTTCCGAGCAGGAAGGGAAGCCGCCTTCAGAACAGGGACAGCCTGACGAAACGGGTGAGGTTGTAAAAACACAGGAACCTGAAAAAGGTTCAAAGTCAGGTGAACAGGGAGAAAAGGTTCAGCCTGAACAGGTAGAGCCTGAACAGGTAGAATCTGAAGAAGAACTTACAGGGGAAGAACCAGAATGGTTCAAAAAGCGGTTTTCCAGGATTACAAAAGCCAGAGATGAGTATAAGCAGCGTGCTGAACAGTTGGAAAAACTGCTTTCTGACCCTGAAGTTCTCCGAGTAGCATTAAAAAAGCAGGGATGGACAGACGAACAGATTGAACAACAGTTAAGGCAGGCAGGATTTGTATCTGATACAGAGAAGCCTGGCGGCCAGGAGAAACAGCCGCAGTTTGATTTATCCACACCTGAAGGATGGCAGGCGTATATAGACTGGCGAACACAACAGGTAGAGAAACGAGCAGCAGAACGCATTAAACAAGAATTAGAAGAAAAAGAACGCAGACGGCAGGCAGAGGAATGGGTGCGTCAGCAGGAAAGTGAAGCACGTAAAATAGCGAAAGAGAAATATAATCTTGATTATGACACACAGGCCAAGCCTCTTATGGAAAAATATCTGAATAAACATCCTGAGGACGCATATTTAGGACACGTAAAAATTTTGCGTCTTGCTATGAGTGAGGAAGGAATTGCACTCGGAGAACAACGGGGTATTCAGAAAGAGAAACAGCGTCAGGAGAAGTTAAAGGCAGCAAGTATGGAGGAACAGCCTCTTATTGCTGAGGATAAAGTTCCTGACCATAACTCATCTGTGGAAGAAATTCTGGAATACCGCAGGAAACATCCTGATTGGAGTCCGTAAATTACAACGAAAGGAGATGAAAAATGGGAGTATCTTACGAGAGAATAGCAAGAGATGTTGCTTTCACTCTTTCTGTAAAATCTCCTAAAATATTTGAGAACATCTTTTTAAACAACGGTGTTCTCGTATTGATGGGATTGAAGGGAAGAGTGAGAATTGTTCGGGGAGGCAACAGGTTTGATGAACGAACAAGGTTAGGGCAAAACTCTAACGTTGACCACAGAGATAAGTTTGCAGCAATAAGCACCAATATGCAGAACAACGTTGTTACTGCATATTACGGGCAGGCAGTTTGCGACGGTGCTGCTATGGTTAACCTTGTAGAAGAAGACCAGAACGCTGGTCCTCAGAGAATTGAAGCGTTGGCTGAGGATGCTATTGAGGAATGTATGAACACGTTCCCCAACAAGATTGCTGACGCTTTAATGAAATCAACTTCTACAAGTGTTGACCCTACAAGCATTGTTGAGGAACTTCCTGCAACAGCGTTTGGTTCGCAAACTCAAACAACTGGTGGAATTGTGCGTAGTGATTATCCTGGAACAAGCGACCCAACAAAAGCCTGGCAGACGCAGTATTCCAACGATAGTGCGGACCTTTCTTCTGAGGCTGGTATTGCAACAGTGAGCAAGTTTATATGGGCTTGCAGTCCGGGCGGAAGTGCTTTAAGCGAACGTCCTGATATTTGTTTAACCACAACTGGAGTAATAGCAAAGGCTTCTGCAAAGGGCGATGTGCTTCGCAGGTTTGACACAAACGACAAGTTAGCCAAGTTTGGGTTTGATAACTTTTCTCTACTTAATTGTGCTTTTATTGCTGACCGCAACGTTGGAAGTAAGAAAGGGTATTTCTTAAATGTTAACTATATGCGGATACAGGTTCTTGGTGGAGCACGCACCAGGAGAACGAGGTCAATAAAAGTTATCGGTGATGGTGCAACTGCTGTGCCTTTACAGGTAAGGCCCCCAATTGAGAGTTACAACGAACTGAATTATGCTATCAAGATGTATATCGTTTACAACCTTACTTTTGGTGGGTTGAGGCAGCACGGGTTAATGGATAACTTAACTGAAGCATAAGGAAAGGAGGTAAATAATGAGAAAGATACTTGTAGTTTTACTTGCCTCCTTTTTCCTGTTTGGAGGCACAGTGTTGTTTGCAAGGTCGCCTGCGGCTTCAAATGTGAACGACATCTTCGGCAGAGGCGGTCCTGCTGGCGTAACTCCTCCTGTGACTATTATCAAGGTTCGGTATGGATACCAGCCTGCTAATAAAGTTGAAGGAGGGCTCGTTTCAGGGACAGTGGTCTGCTGGGATACCAACAGTGCTGATGGATATACTGTCAGTGCTTGCACAACGACTAACGCAGTCAACTTCGCAGGCGTGTTAGTAACAGACATCTCAACAGCAGATAGTTCTCTTGTCAGTGGCAGTGGTAATAACGTAGGCTGGATAGCAGTTAAAGGGTTTGCGTTGGCTCAGGTGTCAACAGGGTCAGCAACTGCTGGGAAACGGTTAAGCACATCTGCTTCCGCCCCTGGCGAGTTTGTAACTCTGGCTGACGGTGATGTGGCCTCGCAGGACATAGGAGTATTGCTATCCAAACCTGGCTCTGACAGTGAGAAAGGTGCTGTCTGGCTGTATTGATGGCAACAATTG
>QNCD01000089.1 GCA_003644385.1 Candidatus Omnitrophota bacterium | reverse complement strand
TTTTGGCTCAAGGGCTTAAAAAATTTGCCCTCTAATCTTTCGTTACAGCCACGATCTCTGGTTGAGCCATATAAAACCATTACCTCTTTGAAGCGAATTTACACAAAATCCAGTATACTACCGTCTGCATATTGTCTGGAGTTAGTGCTTAAAATATGGTATACTTATATGGTGGGCTAAAATAGGAGAACCGGAAGATTACGGTTCTTCATTTTTTTTATTGAAGGGGATGAAAATGAACAGGATAGGTATGGCTATAACAAAAATAAAAACGGACAAAGCAGGGATGACTTTTACCGAGGTGCTTATTGCCGCACTTATAGTGTTACCTGTGATAATCGGGGTCATGCAAATACATTCCTATAGCGGATTTTTATCAGAAATCAATAAAGGCAGGGGCCTGGCAATGAATGCGCTAAGCACTATGATTGAAAAAATACAATGTACGCCTATGCCTTATAGTAATTTAAGTATTTATTTTCCTGATGGGGTTATTGATGGGCCTGCTGGATACCCTTATGACGATATCGTAGGCGGATATTCTCTTAATGAGGAACATATTACAGTCACTTATACAAATATATTGGCAGACCCCTTAGAGATAATAGTCACTATCAGTTGGCAAGACATGAAAGGCAGGGTCTTTAGCCAAAGCCTTTCTACGATGAAAGCAGGTTAAAATGATAAGACTCAAGCTGAAAAAACAAATCAAAGCTCTCAGCTTAGTTGAGGTCATGGTGGCGACAGTGATCTCGATCACCGTGGGAATAGCGGTTATGGCCTTATTCGTGCAGGGCTCAAGGTTATGGAGTTTCATTATTGGCCGCAGCGAAATAAACTCCGGGGGAGAGGCGGCTATGAATTACATGACTAACGAGCTCAAATACGCCACGGTAGAAGCAGGCAGCCCTGCCCGCATTGTTATATCTGCCGGGCATGACTCTATCACTTTCTTTCTACCAACAGATTTAGACGGAAATTGGGGAGCAGTTGATAACTTAGGTGAAACCGAATGGGATACCGGCAATCCAATCCAATATATATATATTCCTGCTTCCAACAGTCTAATCCGCACTGAAGGAGGCATTCAGGCCACGCTGGCTAAGAATGTAACCGGCGTAGAATTTAAAGATAATACCATAGACGGAACCTTACTCCGTGAAGAATTAATGATTATTCTAACATTAACCAAGCAAACTCAACAAAGGGTAGTTTCGGCAACATTTACTTCAAGAACAAAATTAAGGAATTAAATTATAAAAAAGAGGAGTGCGCAAAATGTTAAGGCTAAGAGAACTAAAGAGAGAAAAGGGAAGCGTATTAATCCTCTGTTACATAATCTTAATCAGCTTGTTAGCTTTTTCTGCGCCGCTTTTAAGCAAACTCATCAATGAAAAACTTCTCTTAGACAGGCAGAAGCTGGAAAAAGAAGCATTTTACCTTGCCGAAGGCGCTATCGACGACGCCGCTAATCAGTTCATTAATGCCATAGCTAATTTTGAGGTAGCCCCTACTATCGCTAGCTACCCCACCACTGCAGTCAATTGGACTACATTTTACACAAACTCAACCAGCCTTCCTGCGGGCGCAAGTGTTATTTGGTCCATAAATGAAACCGGCGACGGTGCATACCAAACAAATGATCCTGATGGTAGCATTGTTTTTATAAAACCTTACAAAATCACTGCTCAGTGCATTCATCCTGAAAATAATAATATCTCGGTTACTCTCAACCAAGTTGTGCTGGTCAGGCGCATTTCCGCTTTCCAGCATGCCGTATTTTACAACGATGATCTAGAAATCCTCCCCGGGCCGGATATGACTTTTACCGGCAGGATACATAGCAATAAGGATATCTACCTTGACTCCGACGGACATACGCTTACTATTGATAGCGAATACCTGCGTTCTGCAGCTAATATTTACAATGGTGTAAAAGACGGAAAGAATAGGGCCGACGGAACAGTAAAGATAAAAGAAGCAGGGACTACAAATTTTCATAATATGGACGGATTAGACAGCGGTAGTGCTGACTGGCTCACTGAATCCCAAAACCGCTGGAATGGAACCGTGCAAAGCAGCGTGCACGGCGTAACTAAACTGGCTGTGCCAGCCGTAGGCTCCATACAGCCTAACGGTTATTACGCTAGTAATGCCGACGTAGTAATAGAAAACGGGATAATAAGGAAAGGAGGGGTCGTCTTAGTAGAAGGAACAGATATCCCTACGGGAACTATTCAGACTGATACTACTTTTTATAACAACCGAGAACGTAAGTTCGTCAAGATGACCAATGTTGACCTTAAAAAATTAGCCGGTTATGCCGAGGGCGATGATGACGGCACTCCTAGCTTCGCGTCCCATTTACCGGAAAATGGCCTGATTTACGCTACACGCGATGATGCCTTAAGTAACGAACAACCCGGAGTAAGGTTAACAAACGGCTCGCAAATTTATCGCGATGGCGGCTTAACTGTAGTTTCTAATGACCCTGTATATATACAAGGTAATTATAATACAGAGAATAAACAGCCTGCTGCAATAATCTGCGATTCTGTTAATTTACTTTCTAATAATTGGACCAGCGACGCTAGAAGCACTTCCAACTTGAGCTCGCGCCCCGCAAGTGACACCACATTTAATACTGCTTTTATAGCCGGTGTTGATGAAACATCGGTAGGGCAGTATAACGGCGGGTTAGAAAATTATCCCAGATTACATGAAGATTGGTCAAGAAGGAATTTGACAATTAATGGAGCATTCATTGAGCTTTGGAATCCCCAAATCGCTCAAGGCGAATGGCATTACGGAGATCCGCAATATACCGCCCCAAGAAGAGATTGGCATTATGAGTCATTGTTTAGCGACGGCAATATGCCGCCGTTTACCCCCTGGGCAGTAGAAGCAGAAAAGGGCGCCCTGTGGAAAGAATAAACAAACTACGGGGACGTTTCTATCGAAAGTTAGCCTTAGGGGCACAATAAGTTACAGACACATCGAAATAAAAATTCCCGGACCTGTCAAGGGTTAGGGATTTTTTTTCTCTTGACAACCACACAAATGTGTGGTATGGTAGGTTATAAGGAGGCAAAGATGAAAGAGACAGAGTTGACCGCCAAGCAAAAGAGGGTCCTGGAATTTATCCAGGAGAAGGCGCAGCAAAATATTCCGCCGACAATAAGAGAAATCGCGCAACACATGGGATTTTCATCAACCGGTACAGTCAGGGACTATTTAAACGCCTTAGAGAAAAAAGGCTACCTGAAACGCGCGCAGAACCTGGCGCGCTCAATAAAATTACTTAAAGACCGGCTAAGGCGCATCCCGATTGTTGCCAGCATCCCGGCAGGAGCACCGAATTTAGCCTACGAAGACATCGAAGGCTATATTGAGCCGAATGATTTTTTTAACCAACGCGCTGCTACCGACATTTTTGCCCTAAGGGTAAAAGGCGAAAGCATGCTTGAGGCAGGGATAGTAGACGGAGACATCGCAATCATCCGCAGACAGGCAGTTGCAGCTAACGGCGAAATTATTGCCGCGCTTTTAGAAGACAATGAAGTAACTTTAAAAAGGCTGCAGCATAAAAATAATACTACTTACCTTGAGCCGGCAAATAGAAATTACAAGCCCATACACAAAGAATTCACCATCATCGGCAAGTTAATCACCATACTCAGAAAATACCCTTGATTTAGTACGGAGTACGGTATACAGAGTACAGTGCATTACTCTGTACTCTGCACTCCGTATTTAAGGGAACGCTATAAACTAACCACGGTACACCGTACACCGTACTTATGAAACACTCCGGATTCAATCCTCACGCACGCTGGGATAGAGATGTGCCTATCGAAACAGGCAGCGCCTTTTTAAACCAAAAAATAGAAGTCCTGGCCTTTTTTAAAGGGGGCAAGATTTATCCGCGCTTCTTTATCTGGAACAATAAAAAATACAAAATCAAAACCATCACCTACAACTGGCAGGAACGCCAGGGAAAAGAAACCATAAATTACTTTTCAGTAAGTACCGGCGCTGAACTCTACCAGATATCCCTTAATAACACAAGCCTGGGCTGGCGGCTGGATAAACTTATAGAATAGTGGTGACCCCTATGATTTTGCATATTGACATGGATGCCTTTTTTGCCTCAATTGAGCAGGCAATAAATCCGAAATTAAAAGGCAGACCTTTGATTGTGGGCTCGCGCGCCAATAAACTCTATACTGTGGTCTGCACTGCTAGCTATGAGGCCAAGGCCTATGGAATTGACTCTGGTATGCCCTCCAAAGAAGCCTTCAAGATCTGCCCGGACTTATGCTTTGTGCCTGCGCAGCAATCCTGCTACATCTGGACTTCGGAGCAGATTTTCCAGCTCCTGAAAGGCTTTGGATACGAGGTTGCCTATGCTTCAATTGATGAGTTTCAGCTGGATATTTTGGATAATCCGGAACCCAGGAATCTTGCCCAGAGCATCCAAAAAATGATCCAGGAAAACTTCAAAATCACAGCCTCAATCGGTATTGCCAAAAATTACCTGCTGGCAAAATTAGCCTCCAGAATAAACAAACCAAAGGGCATCGCGATCATCACTGAAGAAAACCTGGAATTCATCCTGGCCCAAATTCCGGTAAATAAGCTCTGCGGGATCGGCCCGAAAACCGCGCCGTTTTTTGAAAACTTAGGCATAGAGACCTGCCTGGATTTATACCGCAAAGAGGCTTGGTTTCTAGAGCAGATCTTGGGCAAAAATGGGCTCAATCTTTACCTTTCTTTGCACTCAAATGAGCGTTTAGCACCCCAGGAAACCGAAGAAAAACCCAAGTCCTTAGGCCACTCATATACCTTTTCCCGAGCCTCACAAAATACCGGGTTTATCCAGGGTTGGATCAGGCTTTTATCAGAAATGGTAGGCAGACGTCTAAGAGAACAAAATCTGGCAGCCAGAACCATACATCTGTGGCTAAACGGCCCGGAAATAGGCAATTTTGGGCAACAAAAAACCTATAAAGAGCCGACTAGTGATGGGTATGAGATTTACCAAAAGACCTGCCAAATTTGGGCTAAAAACAGCAAAAAATGGCCGAAAGTAAGGGCTATGGGGGTCAGCTGCAGCAACTTATCCCGCCAAAATAACCTCTCTTTATTAAAAGAAGTAAAAAGAAGGGAGGACCTGGTCAAAGCCGTAGACCGGATAAATTCCCGCTTAGGAGATTGGACAATTTACCCTGCCGCAGCCACCATGGCTAAAAACCAGCCGTAGAGAGCACGCAAACCTCATCCAAACCCGCCAAGAGGCTCCTGTAAGCATAAGTAAAAGAATAGGAGCCAAATGTTAAGCTTGCCGAATATAAGTAAGTCTGAGTAAGTCAAAATTGACTTTTCCACAGAAAAATCCCAATATAACGTAACTTTTTGTTATTCAAAGAGTTATCTTGGATGTTTTCAATATACTAAAGTTAAC
>QNCD01000088.1 GCA_003644385.1 Candidatus Omnitrophota bacterium | reverse complement strand
TTATCAGGAATTGCAAAAACAAATTATAGTTTGTTTTTTTTCCAACTCGCTCTTTATAATTACGTTTCCTGAAAAATAAATTTATTTTTTTATTTTTTTTCTTATTTACTTTTATAATTTGATCTATGACCCGTTCGGAAGCTCTACCATCATCTAAGTAGCAAAATTTTTCATGAAAAGCAGAATGTTTCTCATTATATTTTTCCCTCCATATTTCATCAATATTTTCTATAGTATCAATAAGCTCATCCATTGTTTTAACAACTGGTCCTGGTCCTTCTTCTTCGATGTCAAAATACAGGCCTCGCAGATCGTCTTTATAATGCTCAAGGTCATAAGTATAGAATATTTGCGGGCGATTCAGATTTGCATAATCGAACATAACACTGGAATAATCTGTTATAAGTATATCAGAAACAAGGCAAAGTTCTTGAATATCGTATTTGCTGTTTGAAAAATTATATGCAAATTCATTGAGATCCTCATCTATCTTGAGTTTTGAAGAGTTAAGATGGTGAAGCCTGAGAATAATAACATGGGACTTTGAAAATTCATCATAAAGTCTCTTGATGTCCAACTCCAAAGAAAAGTTATTAGAAGCCCTCCTTTTTTTGTTACCTCTCCATGTTGGAGCATAAAGTATAACCTTTGAGAATGAGGGTAAGCCTAATTTCTCTTTCAACTCCAGGATACTTTTTGTGTCATTTCTTTTGTAAAAGATATCATTTCTGGGATAGCCCAATTCTAAAATGGGGCCATTAAAGCATAATGCCCTACGGAATATATTTGTGCTGTAATTATTCTGTGTTATCAAAAAACTCCACCTGCCATCCTTTGTGTAATTGGGAGACTTTACAGATTTCGGAGGAGAGATCATTTCTGTACCCATTTTTTTCAAAGGGGTGCCATGTTGAGTATTAATATAAATCTGTTTTTTTCTTATAGGTAAATTTTGAGCGAACTCAGCATTGTGAATTAAAAACTTTGCGCGGGCAAGGTAATAATAATATCTTATAGTAAATCGTTTCACCTGCTTAGCAGGGCCTTTAATTGAGTGTCCCAGTTTACTAAAAAACCAAACAAAAGTAAAATCTAAATTCGCCTCAAGCATTGCCTCGTAAATGTACTTAGGGTTACAAGAGTAAGATAGTGCCCTATGGCTTTCAAAAACAATAAAGTTGCTTTTAATCGGCAATAGCCGAAACATGAAGAAGATGCCTTTCTTTGCCTTAGTTTTTGCTTTTTTGTACAGACTTTTGATAAGACTTTTTGTTTCTCTTAAAGGCCTGGTGATTTTCCAGGACCTAGAATTTACAACTCGACTAAGTTCCCTTTTGAGCTTTTTATTTTGATTCATCCGGACTTTTATCTTTTTATTCTGGGCATCAATCTCATCTCTTTGCTCCTTTATCTCCGCTCTCTGGGCACTAATCTCATCTCTTTGCTCTATTATCTCCGCTCTCTGGGCCCCAATCTCATCTCTTTGCTCTATTATCTCCGCTCTCTGGGCACCAATATCATCCCTTTGCTCTTTTATTTTTACTTTCTGGGCAGCAACCTTTTTTTTCTGGCTTTCGAGTTCTTTGTTTCGTTGAGCTATTTGTTTTTCTAAATTGGCTTTTGTTCTTTCCCGTACTTCAGATTCTTTTCTCAACCTAATCACATCCTCTTCGTACTTTTTAAAAATACTATCAGATATAACACTCAAAGGAAATGCGGTTATGTCGATCTTTGTTCTTTCTTGACCAGAACAACTGCTTTTATATGTCCTGGGGGATTGAGTGCTATTGTTGGTTAGGCTTCTGACATTGTGCCAACATGACTTGGAATACTCTTGTGCTTTTGAGCGAATTTTATTTCTCATTGAATCACCGGCAACAATGCATGATTTTGCCAATTCAACTATATCATCAAGGTGTTTATGAAGATTCAGGGCATCAAACGTGGGAAGTTCCGGTTCAAACATTTTTTGTAAAGCAATTGTCTTATAAGTGTTTGCTGTGAGAGTAATGATCGGGGTGCCCCCGGTCAGTGCCATTATACTTGGATGCCATCTACCACTTATAAAGAGTGCTGCGTTTCCAAGAATGTCCACAGCTTGTTGAGTTGACAATGCTGTCGCAACTATTGGCAAACCAAGTTCTTTCGCAACAGGCCTAAGTAACTTTTCATCAGGGCGATCAGTAGGCACAAGTAAGACATCTGCAACATTATCGTTTAAGGTCTTACACAAAGATATATATGTAGGAATAGGGTCATAGTCGGGTCTATCCGGCCTTAAATAGATTGAACTACCTGAAATGCATATATATGGTTTGCCGGGATCGAAACCATCTGTCCAATCTGGCCAGATGCTATAATAATTCTCCCTGTTAGTGATTCCTGATAGTTCTGACTTCGAGGCAGGTTCATATATAAAAGCTGAATCAGGAACAATACTTTCAGGTGTAATATTTAAAAAACTCTTACACGCTGAAGCAGACAGAGGCTCTCTGAATATCACATCGTCCAACAAAGGATAAATATTCTCAACCATCTCATACATGATTGGATCATGTATATCGCATGTGTGGTTTACTATGACACAAGGGGTACTTAAGTATTGTCTTGCTATATATGCAACAAAAAGCATAAAACGTCCTTTGCGCTGAGTATCATAGATGCTTCCTTCTCCATTAATGAACACTATATCAGAGCATAAGATGGCCTCTTTTACGTCCTTAAGAATATGTCCTTGCATTACAAAGTCCGCATACTGATCGAAATCACTCCATTTCGATGGACAAGTATCTTTGCGTTCTATCTGATTGTTGGCCCACGGTTGCCGCTGGGACATAAAACTTAGCGGCATTGTAGAGGATATCTCACAATTCAATGAGGACACCATATGCTTCAGTGCATTTGTGGTGGCTCTACACCCCCAATTAATTGAGTTGGCGGTATCATTGACAAAATATATGTTCATTTTTGTGCTTTCCTCTAAGGTTTCCAGTATTCTTGAAAGCCAATACGCGCGATAATCAAATATCCTTTAGGGTTTTTTGGATGAGCTTTAAAATGTCCCGCGCAGCTTAGCTAAAGCGGGTTTTTCGCTGTCATAAACTTTTTTTACACCGTCCCCCATACAGTTTTCAATTACTCGAATATCCCGAACAAGCCTAAACATACCTGATGGTTCGACCGAAGCGGCCTGATCCGACCCCCACATTGAACGATCTATGGTAATATGTCTCTCTATAAGGCAAGCACCCATAGCCACTGCAGCATAACTGATTTGTAATCCAACTTCGTGGCCCGAATATCCTACTGGTAAATCGGGGAAT
The DNA here is from genome assembly GCA_003644385.1 of Candidatus Omnitrophota bacterium. Classification (GTDB taxonomy): domain Bacteria; phylum Omnitrophota; class Gorgyraeia; order Gygaellales; family Profunditerraquicolaceae; genus B70-G16. The sequence goes on along the minus strand of QNCD01000088.1, from coordinate 2,162 downwards.
TCTTTCTTAAGCGATTCAAGCATTTTAAGATTAATCTCTTCTGGTTTGCATGGGTATGTGCTTGTGCAGTGCAACAAAATCGTGCGTTCCCTTTCAAGCTTTTTGACGGCTTGGCGGATTTCAACTAAAGTCGACATCCCGGTGGAAAGAATAACCGGACGCCCGGTTTTGCAGGTATGGTCAAGCAATTTCATATTCGTAATCAAAGCTGATGGCACTTTATATACAATTGGATCAAACTGTTCCATAAAATCAATTGAGGATAAATCCCAACAACTGGCCAACCAATCGAGATCTTTTTCATGACAATAATTTGTGATTTCGGTATACTCATCTTTACCGAATTCTACTTTCTCACGATATTCCATATATGTCATAACACCCCATGGAGTATCACGCTTAACATCTCTTTGATCCGGTGGAACACATTCTTTGGGAGTTCTTTTTTGGAACTTGACCGCGTCGAAACCTGCAGCAGCTGCAACATCAATCAACTTCTTGACAATTTCAACATCCCCATTATGGTTGATACCAATCTCGCCAATGATATAAACCGGTTCCTGCTCACCAACATATCGTTTACCAATCGCTACTTTTTTCATAATCGTTTCCCTAATACTAATTCTACTACTTCACGAATAACACCCAAACCACCTGCTTGGTCGAGAACAATTTGTGCCAATGGCTTTACAGATGGATGCGCATCAGCAGGCACAATTCCACATCCAACCGCTTGTAAACACATCGAATCATTGATATCGTTACCTACATAAATAGTATTGGCAAGCAATATGCTATTCTTTTTCTGCCAACTAATCAATTCGTCAAGTTTGTTGTCTACTCCGTTTATACATTCAATATTTAGTTTTTTACATCGTGCCGCTACAACCGAATTTTTCTCTGTTGAGAGAACCAGCAGTTTAACTGGCTTTGATTCTAGCAACGGTATCCCCATCCCGTCACCACGATTGCATAGAACAGCTTCCCTGCCATCTTCAAAAACCATGACCCGATTATCTGTAAACACCCCGTCAAAATCAAAAACAATGGCTTCAATCGTCTCAGGAAGAAGGTCTATCTTTTGGCGTTTCAACATATCTCGCAAAAGTACTTCGGCAACCTTAAGATCTACTGGGTCATCAATTTCCAAACAGCGTTCTTGTGGCATAACATACATAGCCGTTCGGCCAAAAAAGCGATTTCGGGTTTGCCTAAACTTTCTGGCATTCATAACATAAACCGCCCCAGTTTCTAATAATTGTGTTTCTCTTTCCTGGCGAAGTTGGCGAATGCATTTATCATGATTGATTCCGACAGCATTTTTTTGGGGATTTTGTTTCCATAGGAAGTAGTGAAAAGGAGTTGTTGACAAAGCTGTATCAGCCTGTGCTTCCAGCATTGCCTCGATAGTTCCGTCAATATCTTTTGCGGTTGTAAGCGGAGAAGTGCATTGTAAAAATATTACAAGTTCCGGTCTGTAATCTTCCGAGTTATCTAGGTGCTCCAATACGTGCAACAGCGCTTCTTCTGAGGAAGCAGAATCTCCGCTAATTTCTTCAGGCCGCCAAACAACATCTGCTCCAAAGTGCTCTGCAACTGAAGCAATCTCCGTATCATCTGTTGATACGACAACGCGATTTATGTTCTTGGCCGTCTTGGCTGCATCAATCGTCCAGCCAATTAATGGTTTTCCGCAGATTGGTAAAATGTTTTTACGCGGTACTCCCTTTGACCCGCCACGTGCAGGAATAATCGCTAAATTCATTATAATTGAATCTCCTCTGTTTAATGCATAAGTTATGTAACTTCTCAACTGTTCGCAAGCAGTTAAAAACTCTAAATTGTATAAAATCTACCACTACTGTCCGGGTACAAGTCGGATAATGTCAGTTGGTTATAATTGTTAATGTTTTTGTTTTGCAGATTAGTTTTAATAACTACTGGTGTGATAAGGTCTTTCTGGAAAAGAGTAATGCTGAGAATTCGCAGGATTTCGTATAAACTCTGCTTTAAATTCAGTTCCTTTTTCATAATAGCTACGCTTAAGTAAATGCTGACAGTGTAATGCTTCTCTTGGAATTGGACATTTCCTTGATTTGAGTTAGTATGTTGATCAAACGAAAGGAAATGGACATGGCGAACAAGCGTAAAAAGTACACGGC
>QNCD01000087.1 GCA_003644385.1 Candidatus Omnitrophota bacterium | reverse complement strand
GAAACAAGCAGCTTACTTCATTCATGCGATGAAATTTTAGTCTTGCTAGACGGAACTCAAGCCATAGAAGAGCAAAAGAAATTCTTGGAAAACTTGATTGAAAAAAGGGGATTGAAAAATAAAAAAATTGTTTGGGTAATTAATAAGGCTGAAGATTTAAAGGGAAATTTTGGTCTACTAAAAATTTCTGCGAAGGAAGGAATCAATTTAGAAAAATTAAAAGAAGTGGTCTGGAAAAATTTGGGCCTGATAAGAGTTTACACAAAATCTCCTGGCAAACCAAAAGATTTACCAGCTCTAGCTTTACCAAGAGGAGCTACTGTAAAGGATGTAGCAAAAGAATTGCACAAGAATTTTTTAAAGAATTTTAAGTATGCAAGAATTTTTAACCAAACAAAATTTTCTGGGAAGAAGGTTGGGCTAAATTATCAGCTTAATGATCTGGATGTGGTCGAAATTCATGCTGAATGACTGGAATAATTTTGGACTAGTTTTGGACTAATTCTGGATAAGAAAATTATGGCCTAATCCTGGCGCAGTCGCTTATATTAGCTTTTCTTACCATTGAGTAATAGTGTAAAAATGAAAAATAAAGGGTTTATTGCAAAAGTTTCTCTTTTTATTTTTGTTTTAGTCTTTGTTGGAGTATTTATGATCAATTTTGTATTGCCTGTTTATGGTAACACCCATACTTCTATTGTTAGCGTAACCCCAAGGGTAGTCCCGAATGCAAGTTCTGTTAACTTTACAGCATATGTTAAATGGACGAGTGGAGACCCTATTCATGAATTCAGGGTCTACCAGCCAATTGAGTTTAGTGGTTTAGTGTGCTATGAGACTGATGGTTGGTACTCTCCAACCTATGGGTATACAACAATAAATGGAACCGAATATTATTATTGTCATTGGAGTGCTAAATCAGGTCAGGTACTTGATTCAAGTAATCCTGAAGAATATTTTAATTTTTCTCTCAACACAGCTGAAACAGAGTGTTGTAGAGATTTATTCCTAGAAACCAGGGATGATCATGGGTATTATAAATTCCATAATCCTCAAGTATGTGTTGATACAAGTCCTCCAATAACAACAAAAAATTTCAGTGGTCCTTATAAGATTGATTCAAATGGTAGAGAATGGATTGATACAGTTACCAAGGTTATTTTAAATGCTACAGATCCGCAACCACACCCATCTAATGTAAGTAGATTATTCTGGAGAGATTCGGTTGTTAGGGAGGAATATTGTGAATCTGAATATAGTGGTTGCCAATATGCTGAAGGTTCTGGGAACTGGAGTGAAGCAATTAATGATGACAACGATAATCTCATTACCATTGAGATAAAAAAACACGAAGAATCTTGTCATCTCCTAGAGTTTTATAGTGTAGATAATGTTGGAAATGTAGAACCTGTTAGAAAAAACTGTTTCTTCGTAGACAAAACTCCACCGGCTATAGATAAAATAGTTGGAGTGCCTTTTGTTGAAGATTATGATCAAGAAATTGGCATCTTTTTCTGGGTTATACCGGATACAAATATAACATTTACTTGTACTGATCAAGACCCTCATCCATCTAAGGGTGAAGAGTTATGTTTTAGAGTTTCTTATGATCAAGACGATGGATATAAAACAGATGAATATTGTCTTAAATATCAAGGTTCTATGGAAGGAGATTGGTGTTGTGTTCCTGCAGCACCAAATAATCCATTTATATTTAATTTTAATTCAAATGAAGATTCCTTACATAATCTAGAATACTTTTGTAGAGATGCTGTAAATAAAACGAGCAATGTAGAAATTCAATGGTATAAGGTTGATTCGACTCCACCACTTATAAATAAAACAATGATTGGAAAGTTTCATCTAGGAGCTTGTCCACCCAAAGAAGAAGGAGATGGATGTTATGTAAAAGATGATGGAGAAAATGGTGTGAGAATTGAAGTTAAAGATAATGAGACTTATGGGTGTGCTGTTGATGATTTATGGTGCTATTATGAACTCTGGTGGGAATCTTCTGAGGAGGAATGTAAAGAAGAATATGACGATGGATGGTGTTTGGTCGACTATGGAGAATTTTATGATTATGTAGAAATAATCTTTACAAGAGATTCGACTCACTACTTATATGTCTATTGTGAGGATGGATTGGGTAATTGGATTGAGGATGAAGAAGAATTTCTTGTTGATTCAACACCACCAACAATTACGAAAACTTATGCTTCTCCGTTTTACTCAAATGGAACGCATGGATGGATTAACTCTTCAACACCAATTAATTTGACAGCTACGGATGAAAAAGTAGGCGTTGATCACATACGTTATAGATATTGTCTTGATACAGGATGCTATGGAAGTTGTGAATGCGGTTGCGAAGAAAAACCTTGGATAGTTGTAGAAGATAACAGTGAAAATGATACTAATAGTGAAGAAGGTATCGTAGAAGTAATATTTACAATTCCACAAGATTCTGAGCATTGCATCGAATATCAAGCAGAAGATAAGCTTGGAAATGAAGGGTCGATTAACTTCCAATGCGTTTATGCTGACAACACACCACCAGAAGCAGAGAAAGAAATAGGTGAACCAAAAGTAATAAAGGATGGTTACACTTACATATCTTCTAGTACCCCAATAACACTCAGGTGTAAAGATTTAGGCGAACATTCAGTTGGCTGTGATTCCGATTTTGGGGCTTGGTGCAGATATAGGTATGCCGATAGTTGCGAAAAACTTGAGAATGCTGGATGGCATGGTTGGTTCTCTGTTCAAAGTAATCCTGTTTATCTACCAGAAGATTCTTGCCATGAGTTGGAATATTACTGTGTAGATAGGTTAGGAAACAAAGGAGAAGTCTATTCCGAAATAGATATAGTGGATAATAAGCCGCCCATAATAGAAAAAAGGATAATTGGTCCTCAATGGAATTGTGGCGAAGAAGGAGATTGTTACATCAATAGTGTAACAAAAATAGAGGTTAATGCTACAGATCCGCAACCACACCCTGTAGAAGGAGTTACATGCAGATGGTGGTATTACTTAAATGACGGTAATCAGCCCTATCATACAGAAGATGGTGTTAGAGTAGATGGTAAGTCCGATTGGATAGTCCCGCCATTTAACATATCCTTCCTTGAAGAAAGCAAGCATGAGTTACACATAGAATGTCGGGATGCGTTGAATGCAACCTACAATACCAACTCTGATACTCAAATTTACTTTGTTGATAAAACACCACCTATGATAGAGAAAAATTATATTGGACCTTATTTTGAATACGACAATGAATACTATGCTGAATTCATAAACAACAAAACAGGTATATCCGTAAAAGTTCAAGACGTCGGCCAGCATAAGTCAGGGATTAAGAAAGTTGAATTCCGTGTTAGTTTGGTAGACGATGAACATTGTAAAGATTATGATCTTTTCGATAAATACAAATGTGAAGATGCAAGAGGGTCTGGGGTATGGGAACCACTTCCAGAAACTAATTATACAGACGAAGAAATAGACTTTTACATCCCTAACGAATCCTGTCATTTAATTGAGATTAGAGCTATCGATAATGTGAATAAAACTTCAATTCGAAAACAATGTGTATTCGTCGATAATGAAGGTCCAGAACTGGTAAAGGAAATTGGAGAACCAAAAACTAAATGGAATGGAGAAGACGCAGTATTTTACAACATTTCTGACAGATGCTGGAAAGAAGGTGGAATAGAATGTTGGAAAGTTACAAAGTTGACACCTATAACCTTGAATTGTAGCGATCCAGGGCCACACCCAGTAGACCATAACAGAGTTTGCTTTAAGGTTGAAGTAGATGGTGAGGATAAAACTAGCGATTACTGTCCACCCTATGACCACGGTTTCATCATGCCTTTATGTACAGGTGAAGAATGTGAAGATGATTGGGAAATGGAAAATGGTTATTGTTGTATTAATGCTCCTGTGGAGAGCTTTTATTTTAAAGAGGAAACAGAGCACAACTTGAAATTCTATTGCAAAGATGCTTTAGGAAATAAAGGTAGAGAAGACGAAGAGAAGTTTAAAGTAGAAGGAGTAAGGTTTGAAATCCCGCTTTTCAAGAAATGGAACTTGATATCAGTACCTTTCGTGCTACTTAACGATACGCCAGAAGAAGTTTTTAAGAATACGGAAAATGTTACTTCCGTGTGGACTTATGATCCAGAGCATGTAATTTGCGGGCAAGATTGGTGTGTTTGGTCACCAGGAGATGCTCCTGATAATCTAAGAATTAAGCCAGGATGGGGCTATTGGGTTCTAGCTAAAGGAGACGATTTACTCGTGATAGGAGGTAGCCTGATGAGCCCAGCAACTATACCACCCAGCAGAAATCTAACTAAGGGATGGAACTTAATAGGCTATTATGGAGTAAGCTGGGAATTGTATCCATATATGTCAGACTTTGATTATATGTGTGGAGATTATTTCAGAGAACCGATTCAAAGATATGTGTATGGAGATAAGAGCTACTGTGCACTATTCTCGCTAGTAGACACACAAACAGGCTATCCTAGATGGAGCGCTCTATGGAGTTATCTGAACTGCGGTGGTCATATAGACTTCTGGATAGGATTGAATGCTTGTCCAGATAGCGAAGATCATCCAATTCTAAGCAAATTCAGCAGGATGTATGCAGGCAGAGGTTATTGGATAGAAATGGATGTTCCAGACATATATGCTCCATCAACCACTTGCATTTGGAACGAAGACTATCAATGTATTTGGACAGGCGGAGGAATAGTACCATAAAAAGCTTTATCCTTTACTATTCAATCTTTAGGTAGATAAAAATGAAAATATTTCAATTGCCTGCATTCGTCTTACTCAGCTTATTTCTTTTCTTAAGTTTGGCTTTTGCAATTCCAGGAGTTCCTCATCAGTTTTATGGAAGCGTCACTTTAAACGGTAGGTCTGCTCCAGACGGAACTCTAATAGTAGCTAAAATAAACGGAGTTGAAGTTGCAAGAACTTATACAAAAAACGGAAGATATGGATATGATCCGATATTCTATATAGAGGATCCGAATAATGATCGAACAGGCTCTATAATAACTTTTTTTGTCAATGGAATAGCTAGCAAGACGGCAATTTTTTGTAATGGTTGCGTTACAAAATTAGACTTATCTGCTACCCAAACCCAAGAGCAAGAAGCTGCTCCAAGTGGGGGTGGAGGTGCTCTAATTTTGCCTTCAGAAGAAAAGAATGAAACTCAAGAAAATGAAACCATCGAAGAAACTCAAGCTTGTATAGAAAGATGGTTATGCACAGAGTGGAGTGAATGTAGAAATGGAATACAAACAAGAGAATGCGAGGATGTAAACAAATGCGGGACAGAAGAGAACAAACCTTTGCTCGTTCAACCTTGCTCACTCAAAGAGGAGAATAAAACTGAAATCAAAAAAGAAATTACTCAGCCTTCTGGAATGACAGGAATGTTTATCCTGATTCAAAATCCTGCTTACCTT
>QNCD01000086.1 GCA_003644385.1 Candidatus Omnitrophota bacterium | reverse complement strand
GATTGTTCGACATGCTTGGGAACGTGTGGGAATGGTGCGAGGATTGGTATGGAGGAAATTATTATTCGAGCAGTTCCGAGACTGACCCTGCGGGACCATCGTCAGGCTCGGACCGCGTGCTTCGGGGCGGGAGTTGGAGAAGCATTGCGTATGACACGCGTAGTGCCAACCGCAACTGCAACACTCCGTCAAGCAGGTACCACCTCGTTGGCTTCCGTGTGGTGATGGAGACAGACTATGACTAATAAAGAATATATTAACATATTTGCAAAAGGATGTTCTGATCTTGTTATTGGTGTCAGGCTGGAACGCCCGGAACATTTTGCTTCTGTACATCGTTTACCATCTGATGAATTACTTGAATATATGTTGGTAGACGTAGACGGTAAGCACCTTGTAAATCTCTTCGCTGATGACCTTTCCCGTAACTGCCGGTACATAGTGTCGACTAGCATTATTTATCAGAACGAGCGAAAATTCGTCAGGGGGAAGTCTTTTGCTGCATCAATAGGACCTTTCAGGACAAACATTTCTTCAATAACATGTTTCGATATTATTTTTCGGTCAGATATGCCTGGTATTATAGAAGTGTTATACATTCGCGGAAATAATATCAGCCTTGATGATCGATCTATAATAATTGGCTTTCCCAAAAAAGTTATACTTGAAAGATTTATTGCGTCTTTGATGTATATATGCAAAAATGATAGAATAAATGGACGTTTGTTTATTTCGCCGGAGCTCACTGAGCTCTGCCCACATTACAACAGGGAGACCTGTAATGTGGTTCTGTAAAGGAGGTATGTACTATGTTACTTTCCAGTTTTAACGTAAACGAAAAGATGACGGCTCAGGTTACTTTAATAAATACTGAAAATGTATTTAATGAAACAGGAGAAAAAGAAGAAAATGAGCAGTCAGACAATAGGCTCTCAAAGACTATTGAGAACCTTTTCAGGGACAAGCGCGGGCAGTTCGTATTTAAAAACTTTGTCAGCCAGTATATAGATGCCCACGATCTGGAGGCAGATAAAATATACGGCATTGTTATGAGTACAGATGATACTGATAACCTAATAATTTCTGCCCCCATAGATATAAGTCACTGTAAAGACGACAGCAATTGCGAAACATGTACCTTTAACAAGTATCTCCGTAAGCTTGCTAATAAGAAGGGTGTTTCTATAGAACCAACCAAAGCGTATCAAGATATTATACGCTGTGGGTTCTTTGTGTGTCTTCTTTCTTTAACATAAACATAGCTCATTAGGGAGATATATTATGTTAAACAAAGAATACATTCAGCTCTTTGTCCGCAGTCATGTGAACAGCATCGGGATGAAGATGAGACTGATACATCCTGGCTCATTCATGATGGGCTCTGAAAATAGCTGGTACGATGAAAAGCCCGCGCATAAGGTTACGATCACGAAGCCATTTTGTATCGGAATATATCCCGTAACACAGGCTGAGTACGAAGCAATAATGGGGGTAAATCCGTCATATTTCTATTTCGGGAGAACCAACAGACCCGTTGAGATGGTTTCTTGGCATGACGCGAAGGAATTCTGCAGACGACTGTCGGAGAAAGAGGGCAAAACGTATAGACTGCCGACAGAGGCAGAATGGGAGTACTGCTGTCGCGCAGGAACCACAACAGAATACTACTGGGGAGACAGGGTGAATGGGAGGTATGCATGGTATCGGCACAATTCAATCAATCAGACGCATCTCGTTGGAGAGAAGCTACCGAACGCGTGGGGGTTGTTCGACATGAGTGGGAATGTATGGGAATGGTGCACAGATTGGTATGATGAAAGGTATTATTCAACCAGTCCCGAAACAGATCCCATAGGTCCGCCGGAAGGCCTCCACCACGTACTTCGGGGCGGGAGTTGGAGAAGCATTGCGTATGACACGCGTAGTGCCAACCGCAACTGCAGTATCTCATCAGCCACACACCACTCCGTTGGTTCCATTGGCTTCCGTGTGGTAATGGAGACAGATTATGACCAATAAAGAAATAATGAGGTTTGCAACACGGAAGTTTGATTTTGTAAACACCATTGGCATGAAGTTCAGACTGATCCCAACAGGCCCATTCATGATGGGCTCCGAGAATGGACAAACCGACGAAAGACCTGTGCACAAAGTTACGATTACGAAGACATTTTATATTGGGATATATCCTGTTACCCAAGCTGAATACGAGGCAATAATGGGCACGAATTCGTCAGAATTCCGGGGAAACATCATACCTGTTGGGCTGGTTACATGGTATGAAGCAAAGGAATTCTGCAGAAGGCTGTCAGAGAAGGAAGGCAGGACATACAGGCTGCCGACAGAAGCAGAATGGGAGTATGCATGCAGGGCAGGCACTACGACAGAATATTACTGGGGAGACAGCATAGATGGACGTTATGCATGGTATAATGACAATTCAGCCAGACAGATACATCCTGTAGGTCAGAAACTGCCGAACGCATGGGGATTGTATGACATGCTTGGGAACGTATATGAATGGTGTGAAGACTGGTACGACAGAGATTATTATTCAAGGAGTCCACGGACAGACCCTGCGGGTCCGTCGTGGGGCTTATTTCGCGTGCTTCGAGGCGGTAGTTGGAGCACCTATGCGGATTACATACGTGGTGGCAGTCGCCTCTCCAACGACCCGTCAGAGAGGTACTTCAACGTTGGTTTCCGCGTAGTAGTGGATGAACTCTGTCATCTGTAAAGAAAGGAGGGAAAGAAAAAATGGAGAATAAACTATATATTTTTGTATCGAGAGCAGTCAGAATCTATGAAAAATACAGGAGACTCTGCGAGCTGGAGAGAAGATACTGGATATTTCCAGCAATAAGCATTGTATTATTTATAGTGTCTCTTGTCATGTACACTTTATGGATAATTAATTTTTCATCCATGGGATGGCAAATAGGTACACAAGATATACTTCTGATGATTACACCTGCTGTTCTTTCACTGGTTCTTCTGGTTTATATACTTGAAAAACGGGATGTCATCAGATTAAAGTTAGTAAGCAGCAAAGGATGTGAGAAGGATGAAAAAGGCACCAAAAAAACATAAAGAAACAGTATCTGTGACCCGCAGGGAGATGTCGGAGATACTTCGTAAAACGCACGGAAAGTTCTTCGGTGTTAAATTTACCAAGAGAACTACAGGAGAGGCCAGGGATATGGTCGCCAGAACCGGCGTAGTCAAACATCTTAAAGGCGGGAAAAGAGCCTACAATTTTGACGAAAAAAACCTTCTCCCTGTTTTCGACATGCAAAAGTATGCATATAGGTGTATCCCCCTTGACGGTGTCGACAAATTGGTTTTCAAAAACAAAATTTTCATCTGTAAATCAGAGAAAGGAGGACAGCGCAAATGAGTATTTCCGATTACAGAATGACGCTGGGTGGAGATCCGGAGATATTACTGACATCCGGAAAATCAAAAGGATCAGCAGGACATGTAATTTATGCCAGGGATGTTCTGGATGAAAGCAAAACAGGTGGTGGTAATATTACGTATGACGGAATGATTGCCGAAATAAACGTAATACCGGACACCTGCAGGGAGCGCCTGATATACAATTACAGTGATATATTAAATAACATTTTCACCCAGGCAGACTCGGGGAAATTCGATCTTCTCACCAGCCCTGCGGGAAAAGTAAAGAAAAGTGTTCTAGAGTCTGTCCCGGATCAGGACAAGATATTTGGATGTGATCCAGACGTTAACGCTTATACCGGCAAAAAGAACAAGGTCACCATAAGCGGCCTTAAGCACCAGAAAAGATATGGAGGGGGACATCTCCATTTCGGCATTTCATCGCCAATTACCAAAACTTTCTATAGGAATAATATATCCCTGATTATCAAGCTTATGGACTACATTTGCGGTAATACGTGCGTCCTGCTTGACAGGGATCCTGCCAATGCAGTACGAAGGAAAGTTTATGGAAAGGCTGGGTCCTATCGCATTCAGCCTCATGGGATAGAATACAGAGTTCTGTCGAACTTCTGGCTGCGTGGCCCCCAGCTTGTATCTATAGTATACAAGCTTGGAAGAGTAGCAATAAATGTTGCTGCCGACTGCCGGATCAGAGAGAACGAGGAGGCAATGGATTTTGTTGATTACATCTTCGACAAAATTCCCGAACAGAAAGTGGTTGATGCAATAAATAATAACGATTTCAATAAGGCAGCAGAGAATGCTGAGATTATTATACCGGAACTTATTTCTATCGGCGGGATAAGTATGGAATTCTGGACACCGGTCCAATACCTCATAGAACGCGGGATAGACAATATTCTGGGAAATATGAGAAATGAGTGGAAGAACCACGAGAATGGCGTAATATCATGGTGGCGGAGGCATCTATCAACTATCTCTGATGATATTGAGGCAGTGATTCTGGATACATACAGTGCTACCGTCAAGAACTGCATTTTGAAGGATTTATATAAATATGTATCCGATTCGCTTCATTCTGCGTTGGACAGACCATTGCTTCCGTCTCCCAAAAAGTTATGCGGGATAAATATCTACGAGGTGAATCTCCCATGTGATATAGAGATTTCTCCTGACAACATTCCGCCGATCAGGGAGAACACACGGAGGGAAAGATGATATCCTCTACTGTTATGTTTGACTATATATATAAACAGGCGGAGTTTGATCTGGCCAGGATAGTTCTTGCCATGCTGGAAGTCAACTGCGGTGCCCGAGGAATTATTATGACAGTTCTCGGGAACAACAGATCGCGGGTAATAGAGCTGGCAAAGGGGCTGGATAATCTCAAAAGGGAAGAGATAGATCTGGATATATACAGAAATTCCGTACATGTGTTTAACAGTATGGCAGACAGCGACAGGAACATAGGTATCACCACTGCCCATCTCCTTTATGCAGTTCTGGAAGTCAAGGGCAGAGTCAGAGATCTTCTTGTGTCATACGGAATAACACTAAATACTGTCAGGAAATTTCTGGAGAAAAAAGACAGGGATGAAGAACCATCTTTCGATGTTGCTGAGAAGATATGTGTCAATTTATGTACAGCGGAGATATTGGGTGTAAGGAATAACATCATAACTGGAAGGAACGCGGAAATAGATGAAATGATTAGAATTTTACTGAGAAGATCCAAGAACAATCCCGTTCTTGTGGGGGAGCCCGGTGTTGGAAAGACTGCAATCGTTGAAGGACTGGCTCAAAGAATAGTTAATGGCGATGTGCCCGGCGATCTGAAGAACTGGAGAATATATTCCCTCCGTCTGCCAGATATAAACCCGGCAAACAGAGCTTCCTTCGAGCAAACTATTCGTTCTCTGCTTGACGAACTCTATGATACAGACGGGATACTGTTCATAGATGAATTCCATTCGATTGCTGCTCCGCAAACTGCCGGTGGATCAGGAATGGGCGATCTGCTCAAGCCCGATCTGGCAAACGGGCATATCAGATTTATAGGAGCCACAACCCTGGATGAGTACAGGCAGTACATTGAGGCGGACTCTGCTCTTGAAAGAAGGCTTACACCGATATTTGTCAAAGAACTATCTGCCACTGATACAT
>QNCD01000085.1 GCA_003644385.1 Candidatus Omnitrophota bacterium | reverse complement strand
GGGTAAATCAAGAAGCAGGCCTTTAGAAGAGATTGTCCGGGAGGCAGAAAAATTAGTAAAAAATAATTATAAAGAAATAGTCCTCTGCGGTATTTGTTTAGGCGCTTACGGTAAAGATTTAAAGGGTGGATCGGATCTAGCGGATGTTGTTACAGCGTTTGAAAAAATAAAAGGGCTTTTACGCATAAGACTTAGCTCCATAGAAGCCTTAGATGTAACAGATAAGTTAATTAATCGTATGCGTAAATCCAAAAAATTATGCCGGCATTTGCATATCCCTATTCAAAGCGGAGACGATGTAATATTAAGCAAGATGAACCGCAAATTTAGCTCTGGTGATTATTTAAAGCTTATAGGAAAATTAAAAAGAATAATACCCGGTATCGCAATAACTACTGATATCATGGTGGGTTTTCCTTCGGAAAGAGAGTCTAATTTTAAAAATACTTTGGCGCTGATCAAAAAGATTGTTCCCTTAAGGGTGCATATTTTTAATTACAGTAAAAGAGGCGGCACCAATGCTTGTAATTTTAAAGGAGAAGTTGGAACTCTGATAAAAAAAGAAAGAGCCAGGCGGTTGCAAACAATCTCCGAGGCATGTTCTTTACAATTTAGAAAAAGATTTTTAGGTCAAACCATGAAGGTGCTCTTTGAAAAAAAGGAGCATGGTTATTGGCTCGGGCATACTGATAATTATATTAACTGCCGTATACAATCAGGGCGTGATTTGAAAAATATGCTTTCCCCGGTCAAGCTAAAGAAAATCAACAGCGGCTATATTGATTGTGATTTCCCTTGTCAAACAAAAAAACGCAGTGTAAAATAGTAAATGTTAATTTCAGCCGTTCTCTAACTCTTAAAGAGTTAACAAGTTAGGGATGATAGAAACGTCCCCAAGGTATAAGGAGGTATTGATGGGTAAAAAATTGGCTATTATTACCTTTAGTTTGTTTTTTATTTTAAATTTCTCGCCTTCTGTTTTCTCTCGGGAGAAGCTTACTATCACTACCTATTACCCTTCGCCGCACGGGGTGTATAGCACCTTGAGGCTATTCCCCCAAGATACACCATCAGGGTCCTGTCAAGAAGGAGAGATGTATTATGATACTGAGGGTATAATAAAGGTTTGTGATAGTAATGGCGCTTGGATAGATGCGATAAATGTGGAAGGTAGCGGCGCAGCAGCAACTTATTGGACGCTTTCAGGAAACGAACTTTTTCCAACAGATCCTACTTATGATGTGGGGATTGGAACAGATACGCCGGAGGTTAAGTTGCATGTTAGGGGTGGCGAGCTTAGGGTTGCGGCAGGAATAGGTAGAACCAAAGAAGGGGGCGAAATTCAGTTGGTAGCGAAAGACGGACAGACTTTAAGATGGAACATAGATGATGATTCAAGCGATAATTTCCGCATTTTTGATAATGCGAACGTTAGATTCCGCCTCAAGCCAGGGAAAACTGGGGATATTGTACTTGCTGAAACTGGTGGCAATGTGGGGATTGGGACGGTTAGGCCGGCAGCAACACTAGACGTCGATGGATATTTGACGATAAGAGGTGACGCGCCTGTTGCTTTTGTTAATTGGGGGGGGCTAGGCTTAGAATACGATACAACTTATGGGGCTTATATAAGAGCTTATGAAGGAGGAAAAAAAAATTTGAATATTGTTGCTAAGGATATTGATTTCATTACGGCAAAGGGAATTATAACAATTAATGATAACGGCACTTTAAGTGGTAATTTTATAACTGAGGGTTTCGTGGAAAAGGATGATTACAATGATCCTTGTAATTGGGAATCGATTACAAATATTGGAAGTCTGAGGACATGTTTTGCTACCAATGCCCGCGCAGGCACGCAAAAGGCTTCTGGATATGAAATTTACGGCCAGGAATGTAAATATGATCGCTCAACAGGATATATAAAAGTAAGAGTTTTGGAAAACGGTTGCGATGAAACCGGGGATATGTGGGTAGGGTGTGAATACGTTTGTTTCGATTGATAATTTATTTTGTTGCTAAAGAAAGGGTGAAAGAGGTCTTGCTCTCTATATTTAACACTTTAATTAATAAGAAAATACATAATTTTAACTTTTTATCTAGTAAGACCGAGTAGATTCAAATTCCTAACGCAACAATTCAGAACAATAAAATAATGGGGACGTTTCCCTATAGCCTAACCCTTTGATCAATAATAAGTTATAGCAAATTCTGTTTGAACTTGACCTTAAAAAATAAAGAAAGCGCTTGCCTTGACAAGTTCCTGCCTGTGTGTTATACTTTATCAATCTTATTATAAGTGAAAGAAAATCATGGCCTTAGCGGATATTTTTAGGTATCCCAATTGGGTGGATATCTTTATTATAATACTCTTTGCGCGGATAGCTTATAATTCATTAAAGACCAGCCTGCCAGCAGAATTATTTAAGCTCCTGGGAACCTTTCACGCAGCCTATTTTTCTTTACATTATTATACGGCACTAACCAGGGCGTTGCCATTTTCCGATTACATCGGCGAAAATTTTGTGGGATTTTTTGTTTTTTTGATTCTGCTATTTGCGGGTTATTACCTTTTTGTTTTATTGCGTAAAATATTCTTCCGCCTGGTAAATATCCAGGCGGAGAATAAATTAAATATCTGGGGAGGTTTTTTTGCCGGTTTACTAAGGGGAATTTTGGCAGTCAGCCTTTTGGCTTATGCATTTGCTATTTCCCCGGTAAAATATTTCCGTAATAGCGTTGAGGATTCTTTCAGTGCGAGGTTTGCAATTAAGGCTGCTCCCATGGCATATATTTTTTATTGGAATAAAGTCATGTCTAAGTTTATGACCGGCGAGGAATTTAACGAAAATCTCTTTCATTTTCAGGGGGAAGTAGAGCCTGCTATAGCAGAAGAAGAATGAAATTATCCCGCCTTTATAATCAAGTTTTAAAATTCGGCAGAGACAAAGACCCGCGAACTAAAAAAAGCAAAATATCTTATGCCGACACAGCTTTATTATACGGTGATCCCGATACGAGAGTCAATAAAGTTATGGTCGGCATAGATATTGACGCAGCGGAGATTTTGCTCGCGGATAAAATTAGAAAGAGCCAAGGCCTGGATTTAGTGATTTCGCATCATCCCGAAGGAAGGGCCTGGGCCGGGTTTTATAAGGTAATGCAGCTTCAGGTGGATATGATGGTTAAAGCCGGGATAGGCAGAAAAGAAGCCCAGGAAATGCTCGATGAGCGCATGCAGGAAGTAGAAAGAAGAGTCCTGCCGCAAAATCATATGCGCACAGTAGATGCGGCGCGGATTTTGGATATGCCTTTGATGTGCGCGCATACTCCGGCGGATAATCACGTTTCTGATTATATTTATAAATTATTAGCTAGGAAGAAACCAAAGATAGTAGAAGATATCCTGGCAATTTTAAAAGAAATCCCCGAATATAAAGAAGCAGACAGGGAGTTATCAGGGCCGAGGATTATTTTGGGCAGCCCCAAAAGAAACGTAGGCAAGGTCTTCGTAGAGATGACCGGAGGAACTGAAGGTTCAAAAGAAGTATACGCTAATATGCACAAGCGCGGCATCAGGACTTTAGTTTCTATGCATCTAAGCGAAGAGCACTTTAAAAAAGTTAAAGACGCTAACCTTAACGTAGTTATTGCCGGACATATTTCTTCAGATACCCTGGGCCTTAACTTATTATTAGACCGCATTGAAAAAGAAGAGCCTTTAGAAGTGATCGCTTGTTCGGGTTTTAGAAGGTTTAAGCATAATTTATGATTAGTGGGCGTATTCCGCAACAGATAATAGATGATATTTTAGGCCGCGTTGATATTGTTGAGGTAATCTCAAGCTATATTCCGCTTAAACGCGCTGGCAGGAATTTTAAGGCGGTTTGCCCTTTTCACCACGAGAAGACCGCTTCTTTTATGGTCTCCCCGGAGCGCCAGATTTATCATTGTTTTGGTTGCGGTAAAGGCGGCAATATGATAAATTTCCTGATGCAGTATGAGCGCCTGGAATTTCCGGAAGCAGTCGAGGTCTTGGCCAAGAAGGCCGGGGTAATCATCCCGGAAAGAGAGAAAAGAGATTATCAGGCCCAAGGACTGGTAACCCGGCTTTATAAAATAAACGAATTAGCTACTTTATTTTATGAGCAGAATCTTAATTCTGCGGCTGGCACACAGGTAAAAAATTATCTTCTCAAGAGAGGATTAAGCGCGGATTCTATAAAGGCGTTTAGGCTCGGTTTTGCAACGCCTAGCTGGGATGCGCTGATAAATTATTTAAGAACTAAAAATATCAGCTTTTCCTTATTAGAAAAGGCTAGATTAATCACCCCTAAAAAAGGCGGCGGTTACGTTGATTTATTCCGTAACCGGATAATATTTCCTATCTTCGACATAAAATCGCGCACACTGGGTTTTGGCGCGCGAATTATTCCGTTTGGAGAGAGCGAGAATAAAACAGCACCCAAATATATTAATTCTGCAGAAACCGCAGTTTATATAAAAAGAAGGAATCTCTATGGCTTGAATTTTGCCAAAGAGGCAATTAGAAAAGCCGATAGTGTCGCAATAGTAGAAGGGTACCTTGATTTTATTATACCTTTTCAGGCAGGATTACAGAATATCATTGCTTCCCTGGGTACGGCGTTAACTTATGAACAGATTAGGTTAATCAAACGCTATACTCATAATGCGGTGATGGTTTATGACGCAGATAGCGCCGGAGAAACGGCTACTTTGCGCAGTCTTGATATGTTTGTGGAAGAGGGGGTGAATCTTAAGGTGGCCTCTTTGCCTAGCGGGTTTGACCCGGATTCATTCGTGCGTAAATTCGGCATAAATGCTTTTAAGGAAAAGATTAACCAGGCACTGACACTTTTTGACTACAAATTAAAAGTTTTGAAATCCCGGTTTAATATAAAGACTACCGAAGGAAAGGTGATGAGTGCTACAGAGATGCTTCCCACTATAAGCAGGTTTAAAAACGATATTTTAAAAGCCGAATATGTTAAAAAGCTTGCCCTTGAGTTGGATGCCCAAGAGGATTCTTTATGGCGTGAGCTTAAAAAGGTGAAGCAGGAGAGATTGTATTTAGACCCGGCTGCCTTTGAATCCAGAAAGCCTTTAAATGTCAATCCGACCGAGAAGCTCTTGATTAAAATTATGCTCGAAGAGGCAGAATTTGTAGAGCAGGTAAAAAAGAGCCTTGAACCTGAGGATTTTCAGGACCAAAACCTGGCTAAGGTCGCCTCGATAATGTTTGACCTCCTGGAGCAGAAGAAGAATATTTCCGCAGGCACCATAATAAATTATTTTAACGACGAGGCAATAACACAGATAATTTCTGAATCCGCGCTTATGCCGGAATTACCCGAGGCGGATAAAGAACGTATAATCGTTGATTGTATACAACGGCTTAAAAAAGAAAGATTAAGGATCAGAAAAGAACGCCTGCACGAAGAAATTAAATTAGCTCAAGACTCTAAAGATGAAGAGAAGCTGGAAAAGCTGATGTGGGAATTTCACCTTCTGGTTAAAGACAGGCGTGATAACGGCTGCTTTTCGCAGGTAGAGTCACAGACGAATTAAATT
>QNCD01000084.1 GCA_003644385.1 Candidatus Omnitrophota bacterium | reverse complement strand
TTTTTTGTTTGTTCAGGGTTTATTATTCTTACCGGTGGATTTATTTATTTAAGGAATTTCATAGAAACAGGAAATCCCGTTTATCCTTTAAATTTAGAAGCGTTTGGTCTTGCGCTTTTTAAAGGTGTAATAGACAGTTCTGTTTACAAGGCGCATACTTACAGCAGCGATTACAATCTGTCTAAAACCTTGTTTTCAGAGGGGCTGGGGGCGCAGACAATAATATTTGTTCTGCCGGCTGTATTTTTAGGCCCGGTATCAGTATTTCTTAAAAAAATAAACGGAAAAGATTTTACAAAATTTTACTTTTTAATATTGCCCATTTTGTTTTTCCTTGCTTATCGTTATGTGATTCCTTTTGCTAACCTACGCTATATATATGCCTTATTGGCGATTGGGATGCTTATCGCATTTTACCTGCTTGAGGTGTTCTCTGTGCCTAGAAAGATAGTAAATGTGTTAGTGGTTATGTGTTTATTAATTCCAGCTACTGAATTAGCCAGCCACAAAGAATTAATTTTTTCCATTTTATCCGCTATTTTCTTATTTTTTAGTTTTCCGCGTATAACAGCTTTTATAAAATCCAGACGATTTTTTAAAGCCGGATTAGCCGGCATCATTATATTAATTTTATTTCTTTTTCTATTAGAAAAGGATTATGCTGAAAATGAGTACCAGCGTTATATAAGAACGGCTGATTATTCAGGCTTCTGGCCGCAAGCTACAGAGTCCTGGCTGTGGCTTAATAATAATACTGATGGCGATAATATTGCTTATATTGGAAGGCCCGTGTCATTCCCTCTTTATGGCAGGAATTTTAAGAATAACGTTTATTATGTTTCTGTTAATGAGGTTGAACCGGCTAAAATACACTATTTTAAAAATTCGAAATATGTCTGGAGCGATGCGGGAGAAACCCGTCATAAAACTTTTAGAGAATTTAAAAATTACCGCGGCCAGGCCAGTTACAATGTTTGGTTAACTAATTTACTTAAGAGAGATACAGATTACCTTTTTATATATTCTTTGCACCAGACTCGAAATATTGAGTTTCCCATTGAAGATGACTGGGCGGCCAGCCACCCGAAAAGCTTTAATTTAGTTTACAGTAATGATATTACGCGTATATATAAAATATTAAGATGAGTCTTTCTATTGTAATTCCCGCGCATAATGAAGCACAAAATATTGCAAAGGTCATAACTTCAATAGAACGAATTGTCAGCGTTGAGCATGAAGTCATCATAGTTGATGACCATTCTACTGATAGCACTGCGGAAGTGGTCAAAAGGATGGCCGCAGATTTTAAAAACATCCGTTTGGTCGGAAATGATTTTAATAGGGGTTTTGCCAATGCCCTAAGAAAAGGTTTTGCTTGCGTAGAATCAACTATGGTTGTGCCGGTAATGGCGGATTTATGCGATGATCCGCATACAATAAACAGGATGTATGAGCTGGCGTATTCCGGAGGATATGATATTGTTTGCGGTTCAAGATATATGAAGGGAGGCAGAAAGCAAGGGGGGCCTAAACTAAAAACCTTTTTTTCGCGATTTGTAGGCTTAAGTTTAAATATGCTCATCGGCATACCCACTAAAGATATATCGAACTCCTTCAAATTATACAGGAGGGAGGTCATTGAAAAAACCCACCCTGAATCAGACGGATTTGAAATTTCCGTAGAGATACCGTTAAAGGCTTACTTCTTAGGTTATAAAATCACCGAGATTCCCACAGTTTGGGTAGATAGGAAAGAAGGCAAATCTAAATTTAACGTTTTTAAACAGTGTAAAAGATACCTGGGGTTATATTTATGGGCGATTAAGAAAAAGATTACAAATGCTAAGAAAAAAAACTGCTGAACTTTTAACTAAATATATTTGCTTCGTGGTTGTTCTCATTCCTTTTATGGCTAGTTTTTCCTCTTCGGCCGTGGTGGGTTCGTCGATTACTGTGATAATCGCATTTATTATAAAGCGGTGTTTACTCAAAGATTTTAAATTTATCCGGACCCCCGCGCAGGTTCCTTTTTTACTTTTATTCTCGCTTTCTTTATTATCTTTTTTTAAAACCGTTGACCTAAGGGCGAGTACCGAAGGATTATGGAAACTCTTTTACTACGGATCTTTATTTACAATATTAACCGAAGAACTCAAGGGCGCCAGGCATGCGCGCTGGATAATTAATGCTTCTCTTTTCGGGATGGCTCTGGTTTCCATTGACGGGATTTGGCAGCTGCATTGGGGCTGGGATTTTATGAGGCGACACGTTTATAATGTGCAGGAAACCTTGGGCAATTTTCCCAGATTACGGGCATCATTCCCGCACACAAATATTTTTGCAGCTTATCTAGCGGTATTTTTGCCGTTAGCTATGAGCATGTTGTTATATTACTGGAAGAAAAAATTTATCAGGATTATTTACCTTTCAGTGCTTATTTTAGCGGTATTTTGCCTTTTCTGGACTTTCTCCCAGGGAGCTATTCTGGGTGTGCTCGTGGCATTTATTTTTATAGCAGTATTGAGAAAGAGCAGATTTATTTTTATATTTTTAGCTATTTTTGCTGTTTTAGTGCCTTTTATTATGCCGCAAGGGGTAAAGCAGTTAATCAGCGGGGCCGATACAGTATGGCAGATCTTATTAAATCCCAACAGAATAGGCGATTTCCGCAATGCCTTAAATATGATAAGTCATAACCCTTTTTTAGGTGTAGGGGTTAACACTTACTGCCTAAACATAGAGAAATATTTTATTAATGACGGCAGTATCTTTGTCGGTAAAGCCGGATACGCGCATAATATTTACCTGCACATGGCTGCAGAAATAGGAATATTTGGGGTACTTGCATTTTGCTGGTTGATTTTCAGGCTATTTAAATTTGGATTAAAGAAGTATAAAACGCAGAGGAATCTCTTTATAAAGATGTATATCTTAGGTGTCTTGGGAGGAATTTTAAGTTTTTTGATAAATGGCCTTACAGAAACCGTATTATATTATCCTAAGGTAGCCGTTTTATTCTGGTTTGAAATCGGCGTTTTGTTCGGCCTTTCCAAATTTAACAATACTCCGGACGATAACAATGCAGATAGCAAGGCATAGAATAAAAAATATACTGGCGGTGCGTAATGACCGTTTCGGCGAATTTCTGCTTAACATACCTGCTTTCAGGGCGTTGAAAGAAACATTTAAAAATAGTAAAATTATTGCCGTAGTCGACGAGAGGGTAAAAGAATTAGCCAAATGTATACCTTATATAGACGAAATAGTTGTTTGGGATAGAGCTCCCCACCGCCTGCGGGAAAAGCTGAATTTTATCAGATTTTTAAAAAAGCAAGATATAAGCATATCAATTCTTCTAAACCCTTCGAAGGAGCTTAATTTTCTTACTTTTTTATCTTTTATCCCGCTAAGGGTCGGTTATAACAGAAAATGTTCTTTTCTTTTAACGCATAAGAGGCAAGATAGGAAGGCTTTAGGGGAAAAGCACGAAATTGAGTATAATCTGGATTTGGTTTCTTTGGTCGGTGCGAAAACGGAAGATAAGAATTTAAAGCTCATTTTACCCGACATAGAAACTAAACTGTTTAAGAAATTTGAAATAGAGAATACTGATAATTTTATCGTGATTCATCCCTGGACGTCTGATCCGGTAAAACAATGGCCAATAGTAAATTTCTTAAATCTTGCTAAAAAAATTATTTCAGAAACTAATCTTCTCATTGTTATAGTTGGGGGGGGGGAGAATCTGGAGAAAAGTAGAGAACTCTCGATGTTAGGTAAAAATATTATTAATTTGACCGGAAAAACTACGCTTGTAGAATTAGCGGTTTTACTAAAGAAGGCCAAGCTTTTAATTTCCGGAGATAGCGGGCCTGTTCATTTGGCAGCCTGCGTAGAAACCCCAGTAGTTGCCTTATTTAGAAGTGATCTGCCCGGTAAAACAGCAAAAAGATGGGGGCCGTGGGGAGAAAATCATGCGATAATAGAAAAGCAGAGTTTATTTCAAATAACAGTGCAGGAGGTTTTTCAGTCCCTTAAAAACAGAATAATTTTTTAGTTAGGATGAAATGGATAAAAAAATTTTAATTATAAACCCGTTTGGAATCGGAGATGTATTATTTACTACGCCCATAATCAATACTTTGAAAAATTCTTTTCCTCGGCCTCAGATAGGCTACCTTTGTAACAGCCGCAGCTCAGTTATTGTCGAAAATAACCCTCACATAGATTATATTTTTTTATATGATCGGGATGAATTTGAAGCTTTGCGTAAAAAATCTTTTTTTCTCTGGCTTAAAAAAGTTTATAGCTTTTTGAAAAAAATAAAGGAAATAAATTTCGATTTAGTTTTAGATTTCTCTCTTAATACTCAATATGGCTTTTTCGCTTGGCTTTGCGGGATAAAGGAAAGGGCAGGTTATGATTATAAAAGACGAGGTATTTTTTTAAACAAAAAGATTAAGCTTAGCGGTTATAATGCTAAACACATTGTCCAATATTATGCCGATCTCTTGGGAATATTGGATTTCAAATTGAAGCAAAAGAAATTAGAATTATTTCTAAAGGAGGATGATATCAAGGAGGTTGAAGAAAAACTTAAGCAGGCGGGGATAGCCGAACACGAATTTTTAGTGGGACTTGTTCCAGGGGGAGGGGCTAGTTGGGGCAAGGTTGCGCATTTAAAACACTGGCCTGCGGAGAATTTCGCGCAACTAGCGGATAAAATAATTGAAAAATATCAGGCAAAGATTATAATATTGGGAGATTTAAATGAGCAAAAGATTGCTAAAGATATAATAGCGCGGATGAAGAATCCTTCAGTAGACTTTAGCGGAAAAACTTTGCTCGGCCAACTAGCGGCATTAATAAGTAAAACAAAATTGGTTATTGCTAACGACGGCGGCCCTTTGCATATGGCTGTTGCCTTAGGGGTAAAGACGGTTTCTTTTTTTGGACCGGTTGACCCGAAAGTCTATGGACCGTTTCCTGCGGATTCAAGCTGCCATATTGTTTTAAGAAAAGAATTAGAGTGTAGCCCGTGTTATTCGAATTTTCGATTATCTCTATGCCCGAATGATAACAGGTGTTTAACTGAAATAAGCGTAACTCAAGCTATGGAAGCGGTTTCCGCTTTAATAACTAGAAATTAAGCTATGAAAAAAATACCTATTTTAGACCTAAAAAAGCAGGTTTCAGCCATCAGAAAAGAAATAGACCAGGCCCTTAAAAAAGTAATTGACGAGGCAGATTTTGTTTTCGGGCCGAGGATAGAAGATTTTGAGCAGGATATTTCCAGATATTGCCGTGTAGAACATGCTGTGAGTGTTTCTAACGGCAGCGACGCTATAAGATTAGCTCTATTGGCTTCGGGGATTAAACGGGGCGATAGGGTGATTTGCCCTTCATTCACCTTTTATGCTACTGCTGGAATGATAGCCAGCATCGGAGCCATTCCTGTATTTGTAGATATAGACCCGCTCACATATAATATTTCTCCCCAAAGAATATCGGAGATTATGAGAAGCAGGAAGAAAGACAAGATTAAGGCAATCGTTCCCGTACATCTTTACGGGCAATGTGCGGAAATGGATGAAATTTTAAAGATAGCTAAGAAATTCAATTTAAAAGTTATTGAAGATGCTGCGCAGGCTTTCGGAGCCGAATACAAAGAAAAAAAGGCAGGAACAATGGGCGATTGCGGTGCTCTGAGTTTTTTCCCGGGCAA
>QNCD01000083.1 GCA_003644385.1 Candidatus Omnitrophota bacterium | reverse complement strand
TTCATATATATCAAGGAACTTGTTTGTTAGCGATACTAATATTAGACAAATTAACTCTAATTCTTCTTCTGGCATTGAATTCTGGCTAAACACATTAATATCTGGAGCATTTAATAACTATGAGGGTGTAAGTGCTTGCCATAGCAACGAGGGAAATTTCTATGTTGAAAACTATACTGGAAATATGCCAAGTGACGAGTGCGGGTTGGTTGATATAACTTATTATTATGATTTTGGAGACGGAAATGTGTTGATAGATTGGAAAAAGCAGTCAAGCGTATATGATATAAGCTACTATGTTTATGGAAATGACTCATTACAATTGATAACAGATGAAACTATAGCAAGATTTACTCCAACTGTAAGCTATAGCTACATAAAGGTTAGACCATATGACAATGACAACAAGGTATTTGGAATAGCTGATACTTATACTGCAACATATCCTACAGTAGCTCCTACAGCACCAAGTGCACCTGCTGAAGCTGTTTCTGGTGGAAGCTATCCTCATGGAGCTCCTTGGTATAAGAACTTTACTTTCTGTATAGAAAAAGAGAATAAAACTAAAATTGGAATTGACGCTTATCCCGGATATAAATACGAGGGAATACTTATAATAAAAAATCTTGGTAATGCCGGAATTAATGTTACAATATCCTGCTCGTATGATGGAATTATTGACAATCCGTGTGAATTTACAAAAATAGAAAATACTAGCTTGTATGTCTTGCCGGATGAGACAGCTTATACTGGCATAGAGATTAATGTGCCTAAAGACATAGAACTTGGAAGTTATTATTACAAGCTAGTAGCTGTTGACAATAATGGAATAAGAAATGATATTGAAATATTTTTGAATGTCAAGAAAAAAACAATAATTGATGCTATAAAGGAAAAAGGTAAAGAAGCTAAAGAAGTTATTGAAGAATCTGGTATGCCGTTGTGGTTTATTATACTTGTTGTTGTGTTGTTCATTTCATTGGTTTCGTATACAATTTACTACTATAAGAAGAAAAAATGGAAAGGAGAGAGCTAATATCAGGACTTACTCAGGCTGGATTATTGTTTTTTTGGAGTGTTATGGTAGTTGTAGTTCCTTTTGTAAGTTTAACTTGGGGCAGAGCTTTGGATAAGGAAATATATGTTAGAACATTTTGGTTTTATATGGCTATAGCTCTTGGAATGGGTATACTAATTGCTATGCTTAAATTAATACAAATTTTACTTAAAAATCTTGATTATGAAAAAGGTTTTTACGCTTTAGTAAGTAGGATTATTATTCACAATCCTAAAGAAGATGGATTTGATATGGGTGGGCTAACATTGTTTATACAAAATCCGTTAAAAATGTGGATGTTTAGTGTTGTAATATTTTCATTTGTTGCATTTATTACTGCAAGTAACGCTATACACATGACAGCAATTCCAAAACCAGCAGAAATGGCTGTTACAGAGCTTGGAGAACTAGGAATGGTTACCGAGCCTGCTTCAACAGGAGAAACATTAATGTTGCTTGCTGTAATATTTATAATTTACAGCTTAATAAATTACGTGTTTAAACGTTATGGAATTTATGATACCCAAACTGGTAGAATTGCTTATTGGATTATTGCTTTAGGTATTTTGCCAATACTTGGTGGATTCTTTTGGTATGGAATACATACTTGGCGTTATGGTGCTGAAGAAACAAGCATGCTATATGCTTTTATGTTTGGACTTTTCCAGACTTTTATTACTAATTTAACCGGCAGTGTAATTCCAGCTCTGGTTTATCACGAAACAAATAATTTATTTATTAAAATGATTGAGCTTTATTCAAGTGATAAGGCTTTACTTGTTACAATAGTAATATTTATATTGTTTGGCTCTATACTTTCATTGTTAATATTAAGGGATGTAAGAAAAGGGAAATTTGAGGAATATGGATAGCAAATAGAAAGATATATAAAAAGTAAAATATACCAAAATAAAAATGAAAGTAAACCAAAAAGTATTAATACTTGGAATCGCTATACTTATTTCTATATTTCTTTTTATAAAAACTAGCTATTCTGTGAATGGAAGTGATATAATAAATATTACACTAATATTTCCAGAAAACGCTACAGCATTACCACAAACAATGGTTAGCTTTGAGGCAAACATAACAAGCTATGGAAACTACAATTTAACAAATGCTACACTCTATGTTTGGAGTCCCGATAGTACATTATTTGATACGAATTTTACTAGTTTTTCTGGAGAAACTAAATATGAAGAAGTAAATTTGACCTTACAAATATGTCTTGGTACATATAAATGGAATTATTATGCTTGTGCTGATAATAGGACTGATACAATCTGTAATTTTGGTAATGATAATTATACACTTTATATTAGTAAAACAAACATCACAGATTCTAGTCCAAAAACTGGTGATTTTCTAAAACCAATAAATACAACATTTTATATAATCTTTAATGCTAGTAATATTTATAAAGTGGAAATTGTTTATGATTATGATAACACATTCCTTAGTAGTTTTGGAGCCGGGTACAATAAAATAATGGATTGTACAAAAATATATAATAACACATATAGGTGTGAGACTAATATAAGTGTAAGTTACCTTGAAAACTACAAATATTTAAATTATTATTTTGATATATATTATAACTCAACAGATTTTTATAAGTCCCAACTATTTAGTACTCGTGTTGATAATGATACTCCTATAGTTACTCTTATTTATCCAGAAAATTATAGTTATTATAATGGAAATCTATTTAAATTTAATGCGTCTGATGACTCATTCTATAATACTTTTAAATATATTAATGGACAATGTTATGGTTGCAATATCTTAGTTCCACTATTATATTGTGACCTATATATAGATAATAATCTTACTAATTCAACAATCGTTTCAAATATTTCTGAAACCCAAACAATTACAACAGATATGAAATTAAGTGGTGATACACATTTCTGGTATATAAATTGTACCGACAAAGCTGGTTGGTCTGGAATTAGTGAAACATTTACATTTTTTTCAAACTTGCCACCAAATATAATATCTAATAAAACTTATTACTACCAAGATGGAATAGCTGAAAATGTAACTTATGGTTATAGTTATATTATTGTTGTAGACCTTAATGATACAGAAAATGACGATATTACAGTTAACTTTACTGTTATATCTCCTAATGGAACTGTAATTATTAATGGAACTGGTATTACTATATTAAATAATACATACTCTAACCCTGAAGAAGGATGTATATATACTGGTGGTTATGTTTATGAAGGAACTTGTTGTGGTAGGTCATCTGATTTCCCATCTGTATGTGCACCAGGTGCTTGTGTTTGTTATCCACCATTTGGTCCAACTATTAAAATGTGCAATTGTGTTGATAGAAGATGTTTTAATGGTAAAAGGTGTGTTGATAAGGACCTATATGGACAACCAATAGAATATGAAAGTGAAATATGGCGTAGTACAATGTTTACTATAGAAAACAAAACAATTAACCTTGGTATTTGGAATTGGACTATATTAGCTTGTGATAACAATAGTAATTGTGTAACTATAAATGGCTATTACAATATAACTGACGAAACTCCACCACGAGTAGAAATAACAAGCCCGGGAAAAGATACAGTACCATCAAATAAAGTAACCTGTGAAGAAATTATAAATATTGAATTTATTGCTGTTGACGATGTTGAACTAGATACTTGCAAGATAGTAATAAACTATAATGACAAAATAACTGGTACTACAAATATTGTAAATGAAACCATAAACTGTTCTGAGCCATACCAATTTAACTGCCCAAAATGTACAACTTATGACAATAACTATACTGTTTACCTAACTGTTAATGACACATCTGGAAACACTAACTCAACAGAAAAATTTTTCTATGTTGTATATACTACAGAACCAATTGGACCCGGACCAGTAATTACTAAACCTACTGAAAATAGTACAGATGCTAACGGTGATGGCGACTACTGGGATTCAGAAGACGACTATGATGGCGATGGAATTCCAAATAAAGATGACGATGACCCTTGGAATATAGTTGAAGAAAATAAAAATGATATACCAGAAAATCTTGGTGGTGGTGGGGGTACAATACCTATAGGCAAGTATGCTCCTGCCTACGAATGTACAGCACTTGCTGGAGCTATTAATTTTAAGGTTTACAACGACTTCGGAGCTGGTGGTTACACGCTTTACATGCTACCGGGAAAAAGCGTAACAAAGAACTTTTACGTGGAAAACAATGGAACTCAAAATGTTGCGTTGTTGCTTTCTCTGTACAGCAATGACACATCCCATACATGGATGAATCTAAGCGATAAATACATTGAAGTCACAATTGGAACTAAGGAAAAATTTTCTGTTACTTTTAATGTGCCAGAAAATGTTACTGCCGGGGAGTACCATCCCGTAATATTGTTTATAGACAGTGAATCACAATGTAAGCTTGGAGTGTTGCCGAATGTCTTGATAGTTGGTGGATTTTGGAGCTTGGTTGCTTATGCCATACTTAAAGCTCCTTGGGAAGAAATTACATTGTTTGGTTTTAGCTTTTACAAGATATGGCTAATGCTCGGAATATTGTTTATAGTGTTTAGCATATGCATTTACTTGAATATGAAGTACAAGAAGTTTAAGGCTCTATACACTGTATTGATATTACTACTAACGTATGGTATATTAACTTGGGTAATGCTTTATATATAACAGAAAAGTTTATAAATCATAAAAACTTGGAATACTTGGGGATGCCTTGTGGGGAAGGAGGC
This sequence comes from Candidatus Omnitrophota bacterium, assembly GCA_003644385.1. Taxonomy (GTDB): domain Bacteria; phylum Omnitrophota; class Gorgyraeia; order Gygaellales; family Profunditerraquicolaceae; genus B70-G16. The sequence goes on along the minus strand of QNCD01000083.1, from coordinate 1,027 downwards.
ATCCATGAATACAAAACCAATATTCCTATTTGGACTTCTAATGGTTTTAATAGTTGCCACTGGCATAATAGGTGGAAGGTATATGACTGCTATTGGTGAAGCTGGTTATATTGGATTATGGGATAGTGCTACTAGTATAACTAATAAAAGTATTATTGGCTGGTATGGTGCTGACTATACAAGTGATATTACTATTAAACACTGGATTTTTCCTAATAAAACAATAAAGGCTGGAAGTGAAGAAGGTTATGTTGTATTTGACTCAAAGTATTATACTACGGAACTTGATGGTGTTAGTGGTAGAACAAAAGAACCATCATACCATTTTGGGAGTGCCCAACCTGTTGGATATGAAAATGCTATTAGTTACTTAAGAGAAATAATAACTGGTAGTGATAAGGAACTAACACTTAAAGGAAAGTATTTTACATTATGGCAAAGGTATCCATACCCATATGTATATAGAGTACCCATATACTTAAAAACCAACTTAAAGCATAAAAACTTTAGAATTATGTGGTCTACTCCAAATGGTGAATGGGTTAGAGAAGCTCGTGGGGATTATTTAAGACATAAAAAGCATGAATTTGATAAAGACTTAGGTATAGGTATGGTATTAACATGTCTAAAAGATAATAAACTATATGAAATATCTATTATAAACTGTACATATATAAGAGGTACTAGTTTAACTTATAGCTCTATGACTGGGGGTGTATTTAAGGGTTTGAGTGTTATTGGTGTTAATAATGGGGTAATAAGATTTGAACCTTCCGTACTAAATCCAGATAATTTAACTATTGAATGTATTGGTGCTAAAGGTGTAGAAATAACAAATGTTGATACCTCTGAGTGTGATGGTGTATACTTGAAAATATATTATGCTTACCCAATTACAATAAAGAACCCAGAATATAAGCCTCTATTTTCATGTCAAACTGGACCTAATGATTTACTAGCTATGGAATCTTTTGCTGGTAATACAACTATTGATTTATATTCAACTAGATTCCCTGTTAAGAGTTTC
>QNCD01000082.1 GCA_003644385.1 Candidatus Omnitrophota bacterium | reverse complement strand
TTTAAATCCAAAAGAACCGCTGGCGCAGAATTTACAGCCGAATTTACAGCCCACCTGCGTAGAAAGGCAACCGGTTACCCTTGAATTGGCAGGGATATTTACCGCTTCAATCGAATTTGCGTCTTTTAATGCAAAAAGAAACTTTTCAGTACCGTCAAAAGAACTTAAGGTTTTAATCAATTTTAAGCCCCAGAGATAAAAATTTTCTTTTAGCTTCTTTCTTAAGCCCAGAGGCAGATCCGTCATCTGCTGGAAATCTTTTGCGCCTTTCTTATATATCCAGGAAAGAATCTGCCTGGCGTGATAAGCCGGCTGCTTCCATCCTGACAATACTTGTTTAAGCTTTTCTGCATCGAAATTTAAAATATTTTTCTGGTCCATAAATTATTTTTGGGGTGTTAAACGTTTCTGTAGAAACTCTCGGAATTCCTGGGGATACTCTATTTTGGCGCTCCCGGCTGAACATTTATCTATTGCATCGATTATCGCGGGAATTCTCTGGAATGGTATGCTAATTAATAATTTATCGGCAGGAACATTACAAATCTTGCGCGCTGTGGAATCATAAAAAGAAAGGTTTACTTCCTTGGTGACTAAAGGATAAATTATACTCATCCGGCAGGTCGGGCCTCCGATTTTTATTTTAGGCATATTTCCGTCAATAAAGGTCGCCAGTGTAAGCAACCGGCAACTGGAATCGGCATTAACAATAAAAACTGCTAAATCCGGCTTCAATTCGCTTTTTTCAAGAGGCGATAAAAGAAAATAAGAACCGCTAGTGTCAGGCGCCGGCTCCATTTGGCTAAGTAATTTATCCAGGGCCTCGTAAGAACAGAAAAGCTTTTCGCCCTCTACTACAAACTTCTTGACCATATTTATAACTTTAGGGTCTTCGATTTGATGAAACCCTAAATGCCAGGCAGCCCCGAAGCAGGCATTATTAGTTTTATCTATCTTAATTATCTCTCCCCTGCCTGCATCAAGCATAGCCCGGCAAATACGTATTTTTTTAGAATCTCCCTGGGAAGCAGCCCCTTTTACGCAACTTATTGCCACCGGGCTAAATTCTAAATTTAAAACTTCTTTTAAAATCCTCGAGTATCCCTGCCAATCATTTTTCTCCACCACCATACCTCTCTTTGCAATTATTATATCATAAAATTAATGGGGTGCCCTTTATATTAAGGGCACCCCATTAGCAACTACTAAATACTCTGAGTTAGAAGGTATATTTTAACTCAAGGAAGATCTGGTCATTTTTGTCAAACTGACCATTCAATTGCTGCTCCTTGCCTTCAAAAATATGCAGGCCTGCCGTAGCTAACCATTGATCGCTAATTTCATAGCTTACCTTGGGGCTAATCCGCCAATCATTATCATCTCCGTAAAGAACCAGGACCTGCGGCTTCAACCTCTCGTGCATAAAATCAGTGGATACAAGAAGGGTCAGAGTAGTCTCAATTTTATCCAGCGGCCCACGGGTCGCGCCGTTTAATAAGGTATAGAGTCTTTTATCATATTCGCTTTGCGGCTGGGCAATCATTTGAATAAACTGGAAACTAAAGAGCCAGTTAGTAAAAAAACTCTTATCAAAACCTAAAACATAGTTACACATGCTAACATTGGCAGTGCCCGCTATATTTTTATCTGTCCCGTAATTCATTGCTCCGCCTTTGATATAAGCCAGCTCTCCCCTCAAGGTCCAGCCTTTAGCTAAACCCGGTATTAAGATGCCCTCGGTGATCGTCTTGGAAAAGGTACCTCCGTAAACCTCAATTTTTTCTGCGCGCCTGGTTAACTCAAAAGCAGTAGGAACCCAACCTACTCCCTGCATCATTGTGTAAGCAGCTGAGGCAAAATCATAGGTATTTAGATAATTCAGGGTATATTCAAAACCATGCCCCTCTATAATACTGCGCCAGCGCAAACCAATCTTAGTGTTTTCAAAAGTATGTGCTGGCTTCTCATCAATAGTTGCGGTTGTAACTCTGGCCTGGGTTAACGCCTGCATAGCCTCTGTTCCAAGCCTGACTGTACGCAACGTAAAAGGTGCACCCGCAGGCGGATAATAATTTGCTTCGTAATCAGGGATGAATAATAGCTGTAACTGGCCATTAGGCATTAATTGCGCTTCGGCATTAATCATCCATAACGGAATACGGGTATCTATATAATTCTTTAAAGTCCATTCCCGATAATCCAAAGGGTTAACAATATCCAAAATTCTTACACCATCCGCAGTCCCCCAAACTACCTGTTGCTTACCCAATCTTAAATCGAGTTTATCAGTCAATATATCAAGGTAACATTCCCTTAACCACTGCATTTTTTCGGGATATTTTAATTTTTTATTGGTCTTGGATTCCCATTGCGGGTCACGGTCATACCTATTCTCAAGCTCAAAGACCGCATCGTAAAACCATTTTAATATCGTAAAGAACTGTACATTCTCATTAAAACTGTATTCTAATTCCAGCTGGGCAATATTGGCCTCTTTCATAAATTCATCCAGCCCGTGCGCCATGCGCAGAGAAGTCTCATTTTTTAAGTACCCGGCAAACTCCAGGTTTTCAAAAGGTAATAGCTTTCTTAAAGCCCCGTAAATAGGCCCGCGATCGATTTCTAACGCTGCCTCTGAAACAGAAGTAAATAACAGTAGCGAAAGAATAAGTACCAAAATGATTTTCGGTTTAAACCGCATATTTGCCTCCTTGAGGTTTAAGTTCTCAGTTTTGAATTTTTTAGTTAAAATCACCATCTCTGCCTCATCAGTGTTTTCTGGGTAAATATATCCTCGGATAAGCCCTGATTAAATTTTATTTCATCAAAAATAATTATTGTTTTATGTTCCGTGCGTAAATCATGGCCTTCTACCCAGTTCTGCGCCGGATATTTATTACCACCTACATCCACAATTATCCAGCCTCTAAAAATTGTGCGGAAGAGTTTACCGTTGGGATCATATATCTCATCGAAAATATTGCCTCCGAAATTCTTAGAGACATAGGTAATTCTTTTAGAATAATACCATGGGCTTCTGACAGGAACACACTCGATTACGTAACAAGGCTCATCCTTATGATAAACCTTTCCGTCAAATAGCGAGGTGTAACCCTTAAAGTTCTCTTCGCCGATTAATTTATAGGTTTCGTCAGTGAATCTGCGGGAAGTAATTTCTTCGGCAGTAAAATCTCCCCCCATAAAAGAATCATTGGCCTGGCTGGCGGAAACCTTACGGATCTTGCGTAGAGACGGCAGCCACAGCCAGACATCCTGATCGCGTTTGGGATTCATATAGTTCCAGGTAAGCGTAGCTAATCCCTTAACTGAAGTCGGCTCGGTAAACATAACCAGGTCTTTGTAAGAAACATCGTCCGATGCCCTCCCAAGAATTATCCTCTGGCGCAAGAATCTGCGGTTTCTGGTTGAACCGTCTTTTTCCATAAAAACAACATCTCCGACAGATTCATAGTCATTGGCAAAAAGAGAATACTTGTTAAAGTACTTAATCTCCATAATCTGATCAGCAGTCATTCCTGCCTGCGGCTTATAAACCTTATGGTACTCCAAATCCGCGTAGGCAAGTCCGGTAAATAAAAGCATTGCCATAATTAAAAAAACAATTTTTCCCCTCATATCCCCTCCTCAATGAGGCCACCCCGCCGCTTCCTTGCAAAATCAAGAAGCGGGATTTGGCCGAATTGACCCCGAGCATTCGGCAATATACCTGTGAATGCGAGGAGCTAGATTGTTCAGTTTAATTTTCCTTCCTTTATCTCTTCAAAAACTTCGGTTTTACCGTCATGATCATCGAGGGCATTACTACTAAAGTGCCGATCGCGTTAAAAAAGATGAAAAAGCCTAAGAGCGCGCCTAACCTAGCCTGCATTAAAATCGGAGAAATCATCCAAGTGGCTATACCGATAGTTAAGCAAAGCCCGGTAAAAAATACGGCCTTACCCGAAGTTGACATTGCCGCAACCAGAGCATCTTTTAAGGAGAGTGCTCCTTCTTGTAATTCATCCATCACCCTTGACATTATGTATATTCCAAAGTCATCTCCAAAACCAATACCCAGTGCAACCACCGGAATTATCTCTGCGGTTAAACCAACTTTTAAAAATCCCAAAATCCCGAAAACCAACAAAGTCCTGAATATCAAAGGTAAGAATAAGAGCCATCCGCCTGCCCAGCCATAAGCTAATAAAAGGCAGAATAAAACCAGAAAAGAAGTCTGTAAAGAATTGACGGTAAGCATAGGTCTTACAGTTTGATTGACTGCTGCCAGCATCCCGATGTTTCCTCCGGCATAAGCAAAATCTATTTCCTTAGCCTTATGCTCCTTTTCAATCCATTCCCCGGTTTTAGCTAATACGTCGTTAATAGTAGTATATTTATGGTCTTTTAAATCCACTTTGATATTCGCGTATTGATAGCTAGGGTTAACTACCGGGTCAAAATCCCCGGGAAAACCGTTTAAAGAATATAAAAATAAATATTCGGCGATAGTCTTATCCTGCTCTGGTATCCGGAATTCTTTTCTATCTCCCGCAAACATAAGCATATTCATTCCCTTGACATACTCTACCAAAGAAAGGCTTCGGCCTACCCCTGAGACATTTTCCTCCAGATATCGCTGCAGGCTGTCCATTTCCTTTAAAACCCTGCTGTTTAAAAATGCGTCTTCGGTTCTACCTTCGACAAATATATAATAAGGGTCAGAGGAGGCAAATTTTTCGCTGATAAATTTCTCTGCCTGGTTATAAGGGTCTTTGCTGTAAAGTAAAGACGTGCCCGGCCTTTTGTCTCCGATGATTATCTGGCTTATCCCAAATAAAGAAATAATAGTCAAAGCAAAAAACATGGCAATAACAATGTGGCGCGTGCGTTTATTTACGGCAAGTTGTGCAAAATAACTTAAAATCCTATTAGTAAGCGTAGTCCTCTCCTCCTTAATCACTTCCAGGCGGCGGGGTATCTTCATAAAAGAAAGCAGATTGGGGACTAAAATAACCGTACTAAAAAATATGCTTAATATCCCGAAACCAATAGCTACAGCCAAACTCTTGACCATACCTAAAGGAACGAAAAACAGGGTAAAAGGAGCAATTCCGTCGGTTAGCAAACCGGTGAATGCGGGAATAAAAAGGGTGCGGGTAATATTAATTGCTGCGGCCTTGGAATTCTGCCTGTGCTTGCTGACGTACTCGTAATAACGCTTGATAAACTGTACAGCGTGGCTAACCCCCAAAGCAAAAACTAAAAACGGGGCAAGCACGGTTGCGGGAGTAAGCTTATAGCCAAACATGGCGGTTAAGCCTAAACCCCATAATGTTGCCATAAAAGCCGACAATAAAGGAAGAAAAACCCCTCGTTTAGACCTGAAGACATTCCATAAAACATAACTCATTACTAAGAGGGTAACCAGAAAAAGCCGGCTCATCCGCGGCAAGTAATGATCAAGCCATCCCTGTAATACCGGATGTCCAGAGATATGGATAGCGTGGTTTTCATCTTCGTAGCGCTTTTTAATATCCTGTAAAATATAGAAAATCTTGCGCGTGGAAACTTCTGATTCGAAATCCGCCTGGATCAAGGTAGCCTTAAAATCCTTGGCAACTATAGGGCCGTAGACAATCGGAGTCCTTAAAATTTTTTCTTTTAGCTGTTCAATCTCCAGTTGCCCCTTCGGAGGCTCATTCATCATGCGTTCGCTTGAGAAACCTTCCTCATTCGCCTCTACATATTTAATCTTTCTTGCGGAAAGCGAAACTACTCTACCAGCATTGATACCTTCGGTTAAATAAAGCTCGTTGGTAATCTGCCAGACTTTATCAAATGTCTTTGTATTGAGAATTGTCCCTTTTTTTACTTCTATAGCAATAGAAACCTGATTCAGGCCGCCGAAAATCTCGTTAAGTCTGTTCTGAATTTTAAGGTAGGGGTGTTTCAGGGGATAAAAATCCCCGAGATTGGTATTAAAAGAAAGGTCTTTAACATGATAAGCAAAAAAAAGGCTTATTACTAGGCACAACGCAAGAAATCCGTACCTATATCTGATTAAACCATGGCTAAACCAATGCAGGAATCCTTTTTTAAACATTTATCATTAAGTTTTATTTCTTAGCTTTTCTTTATCAACCTTGCCGGCCCTGCTTTTGGGCAATTCTTTTACGAACTCAAAATAATGCGGCACCTTAAAAGTTGCCAGGTGCTGACGGCAA
>QNCD01000081.1 GCA_003644385.1 Candidatus Omnitrophota bacterium | reverse complement strand
GTTCTTAAATAAGGCTATATTTTTAGATAGGGATGGGACAATAAATGAGGATGTAGGCGATCTTTATTTGCCGGAAAAACTGATTTTTATTCCCAGGGCAATAGAGGCCCTGAAGATTTTACAGAAGGAATTTTTACTTTTTATCATCACAAATCAATCGGGAGTTGGAAAAGGTGTGTTCAAAAAAGAGGAGTATAGTAGATTTAATAGTTATTTTATAAATAGGCTCGAAGAATTCGGCATAACAATAAAAGAAGTATTTAGCTGCTTACATGCAAAAGAAGAAAGATGTATTTGTTGTAAACCAAACCCTCATTTTATCCAACAGGCAAAGAAGAAATATGGCCTTGATATCAGTAATTCCTATTGCATTGGTGATCATCCTCCCGATATAAAAATGGCTAAGATAGCCGGTGCTCATTCGATTTTTTTGTTGACAGGCCACGGTGATAAGCATAAAAACGAACTCATAGTCCAACCAGATTGCATCGCTGATAATTTATACCTAGCGGCCCTATGGATTAAAAACAGAAAAGATGGCAAAAACGATGATTTGCATAGAAATATAAACTAAACAAGTTTAAGGCTCGTTTACGCAAGAGGATTTGATTTTCTAATCCTCTGTGTTAAAATATATTACATTGAATTCTTATTTAGACTAAAATAATGAAGGGGGGGTTCATGAAGGGATTTAAAGCAGATATCGAAAAAGGTACTTTAGAAAACAGGGAGTTTCGCAAAGTTCTATACACAGGTAAGTATAGTCAATTGGTATTGATGAACCTGCGCCCCAAAGAAGAAATTGGGATGGAAACACATGCCGAAAATGATCAATTCTTCCGCTTTGAGACAGGCCAAGGCAAAGTAATTATTGATGGTAATGAATATGGGGTTAGCGATGGGACAGCCATAGTTGTGCCAGCCGGAGCGAAACATAATATTATTAACATTTCCGATTTAAAAGAATTGAAAATGTACACTATCTATTCTCCGCCACATCATAAAGATGGCATAACCCGGAAAACCAAAAAAGAAGCCGAAACCAACGAACAGGAATTCGATGGTGTGACCACTGAGTAATAATTCAAATAATCAAACGAATTTGGCATAGTTTTTCTTCTCAATTCATTCTTTTTTAAACTATAACCCCTACCTATTTATGTTTATATTAATTTAAAATACTAATTGAAAATCCGGAATTTTAGTTGTAGAATATTTCTTAACTTATTAAAAAAGCGCTAGGGATTAAATTAATTAAAAAGCCATAACTTTTGACCCTAAATAAAAGCATTTTTTGCCGAATTTATGGCTAAAATTAAGGGAGAAGGAAAAATGAAAATTAAAAATTCTACTCTGATAAAAAGCCTGCTTCTTTTAACCGTCTTTTTATTATCTCTGATTGCGTATAAAGCCGCTTATTCTGCAGACCCGGTAAAATTTAACCAATTATACTTATTGGGCGAACGCCTATATGAAAAAGGTAAATACCAAGGAGCCGTGCATGTATTTGAAGAACTCTTGGAAATGAATCCTAACAGTGAGTTTGCAAAGGATTATCTCCAAAGATCTAGAAAGGCGCTGCGTAACCAGGCAATAATAGAAAAAGAGAAAGAAAAATTAGAGGAAAACTGGCAAAGAAGAAGAGAAAGGGAAGCAAGAAGAATTGAGCAGCGCGAAGAAAGAGAAGAATTAAAAAACGAAAGGGTTGTTGAACAACAACAAAAAATTCAAGCAAAAGAAGCCAGGGAAGAAAAAATTGGACCACGTGAAGAAAGATTACGCCAGATAGAAGCGGGAAAAACCAGGCGCATCGAAGAGAAACGTCAGGCCCGCGAGGAAAAACTGCGCAAGAAAGAAGAAGCAAAACAGGAGAAAATCAGGCAGCGCCAGGAAAAACTACGCAAGGCCCAGGAAGCCAAAGAGGAAAAATTAAGGCTTCGTGAAGAAAAACGATTCCAGAAAGAACAAGCCAGACAGGAAAAATTAAAAATTAGGCAACAAAACAGATAGAATTCCTGCCTGAATCTAAAAAAACATAAAAATAACCTGGTAAAGTCTCTACCAGGTTATTTTTATAAGTGCTTTAATGCTAAATATCGCGGCGCGCTTCCAGCGCCTTAGATAAAGTCGCTGAATCCGCATATTCCAGGTTATAACCTACAGGCAAACCTAATCCGATTCGGCTTAAACGAACGCCTGTAGGTTTGATAATTTTACTGAGATATAAAGCTGTGGTCTCGCCTTCGGTATCTGAATCCGTAGCGATGATTACCTCTTGAATTTTTTCCTGCCTTATCCGGTTAATCAAGCTGTCTATTTTTAAATCAGACGGCCCCCTGCCCTCAAGCGGAGCAATAGAGCCCATAAGTACATGGTATACGCCATGGAAAGCAGCAGTTTTTTCAATAGAAGCAACGTCGCCAGGCCTTTCTACAATACAGAGAATATGCCTGTTGCGTTTAGGATCACGGCAGACAGAGCACAATTCCTCTTCACTTAAATTATTGCAAATACTGCAGAAGCGGACTTTCTCCTTTAATTGTAAAATGGACTGCGCAATAGCTTTTGCCTCTTCGTAAGAAGAGCCGATTAAATAACCGACTATACGCTCAGCACTTCGCCTGCCTATACCCGGAAATTTAACTAACTTCGCTAATAATTTTTCAATAGATTCTATATATGAAGACATTACTCCTGTTTAATAACCCTCCCCTTGAATGTCTCTATTGCTGATTTAATAAAAGAATTGCTATGGTGCTCTTCTTTATTATTAGCTATATCCTTAGAAAGAACAAACTTAATTCTTACTTGAGTATTAAAAATTTGCGTTAATGTTTTTTCTATAAGAGCCCTGTTGTCTTTATCCTCTAAGGACTCCTTATGCAAAGAATAATTTACGGGAAAAGCGACAGTTAAAATATTGTTTTCTGATTTTATTGGGCTGCCCTCGCTCATGTATGTTGCCACAGACATCTTAATCTTTGCTAAATTATCGATAAGAATATCCCAGGAGGATTTTATATCATCTAAAACGATGTTGTTTTCTGGCGGCGTAAACGCAATATCCATCTTTTCTTTTTCTTCTTCGCGAAAATTCTCTGTCTTTAGCTGCCCAGAAACAGGTTGTTTATCTTGCGCTGAAGATTCTTTTAACATAGTTTTTTTTGAATTCTTTTCTTTTTTATTTTCGGCTAATTTTATTATGCCTATTTCCAAAGGGATAATCGAAAATTCCATTTTTCTGGAAATTTCCTGTGCGCTCATAAGAATATTAAAAGCGGAAAATATCTCCTGCAGGCTGAAGGATTGCGACTGCTCTAACAATTTATCGCATATCTCTTTGGGCAAATCTATCAAATTAGAATCCGCCAAAGCCACCTTGGCAATCATTAAGTTTCGAAAATGTTCGATTAACTCCCTAAACAAAACCGAGATGTCTTTACCTTTATTTCTAATTTCGTTAAGCAATCCTAGGGCAGCCCTGGCATCTTTTTGAATTATCTTATTGGTAATGTTAAAAAGAAAGTCCTGCTCTATCCACCCTAACATCGTAACAACATCTTTAAGAGAAATGTTGTCCTTAGCAAAAGAAGAAAGCTGGTCTAAAATAGATTCCGCATCCCTTAATGAACCGTCGCTGCTTTTGGCTATGGCAAAAAGTACTTTTTCATCGACATTGATTTTTTCTGCCCTGGCTATTTTTTCTAGCTGGGCAATAATCTCCATAATAGAGATCCTGCGGAAATCTAAGCGTTGGCAACGCGATAGTATTGTGGGAATAACTTTGTGCGGATGGGTAGTAGCAAAGATAAATTTGACAAAAGGCGGAGGTTCCTCAAGAGTCTTAAGTAAAGCATTAAAACCTTCACTGGTAATCTGATGCACCTCATCTATAATATAAACTTTGTGTCTTCCCTGTGTAGGAGAAAACTTAACGCCTTCTCTAAGAGCCCTGATTTCGTCTATGCCGCGATTTGAAGCGCCGTCAATCTCAATTACATCCAAACTTCTTCCGGCGGCTATATCTACGCAAACCGGACAAACCCCGCAAGGTTCAACGCTTGTCCCCTTTTTACAATTAAGTGCCTTTGCTAGTATACGGGCGGTTGAAGTCTTACCAACCCCTCTGGGACCGGCAAATAAATACGCGTGGGCAAGCCTATCCTTTTGTATTGCGTTTTTAAGGGTAGCTACAACCTTATCCTGCCCTACAATCTGATCAAAATTATTCGGCCGCCATTTTAAAGCAAAAACAATATATGACATATTAGAAAATTAAGGTTAGCGCAGTCTCAACTACATCCGAATCATAATAATGAACCCGGTCTATATGACGCCAGTTAAGCTCTGCTTCGAAATTTTTGTTAATAGGAAGGATAACCCCCGCTACCAGCTCATTACGTACGCCTTCTTTCTTATGAAAATCGTAACTGAGCTCAGCTAAGGCAAAACCTTTCAGTTTTATTTTTTCGTTTTCTAAAATACCGTGGCTAAATATAATTCTCGTTTCTGCTTCAGTATAATCTCTTTTGTCAAAAATCGAATAATACTCATAGTTTTCGTACATCCAGCCCTTTTGCACTGATTCTCCTAAATAAAACCATGGCGTAATATTCATTCCTACCTCCGCCCCCTACCTCTTTTCTTTCCCATAGTTCCTTATCAATGTTGCGCCGGATTTCAAAAAATTGAGTAATCTCAAAGAAAGGTTTATTATCCTGGTCTAAATAGTCAAAAGTGACAGATAGCCGGCTAGAAAGAAACTGGTAATTATACCGGCGCAGGTCATAACGATAACCTTGCTTAAAGCGGAACTCCGGCCGGTGATTCCATTCTGCAAAAAGGCCAGGAACAAAAAAAACAAAAATACTGCTGTCAAAATCGAGGCTTTAATTTTCATTAATTTTTAGGTTGTCTACCGCAGGTACTGCTTATTCAATTTTATCAAACGGAGAGGCTGGGACACAACCCATTTTAATCTGAAAATCCCCATTTCACAACCAAAAAAACCACAAAAATTACTTAAACTTCCTTTTTCTTGAGTTGAAGTATTTAATCGAAACCCTTAAAATGATCTATGATGATAACCTACTTTTTGCAATTTCAAATATGGCATTCCCAATCTCAGAATTGAATAAAGCCGTATTCAATTTAAATTTTTTAGAGGACTTTGTATAAAGAACAAGTGCATTAAAAGGAGGCATTACTTGTTCTAATGTAATATTCTTAAACTCACTAAACGAAAGCATTTTTCTCGTAATTGATATCCCAAGGATTTTAAATAAAAGAGGTTGAAAGATTATCTGCTCTTTTGTAATTTTTATAAAGGGTGTCCCATAAATCATAACTAACCCGAATAATGTAAGGAGAATAACAATTACCAAAGGCATGCCGTAATCAGGTATTGTAAAATAAGAAAACATGCTCAATAGTCCCAATAAAAAAAATGAAAAATCCAGAAACAAAACCACCGTTATTAAATAAGGAAGTGCTCCAGCTTTTTTGCTGTTCAATAAACTCTTTTAATTTAACAATCTTTAATTCTTCTTTCTCTTTTCTCCAGCGATACAGAAGCCTAACAACAATGAAAGGAACAAGTATTACTAATGCTATCCGTATAAAATTACACATAAATTTATGATTCTAATTCACTTTTTTTGTAAATCAAAATTGGTTAGAATTTCCCTTTTCTACCACCAAAACCTACTATTCCTTATCTCTGTTACGTTGCGATACTAGCACCACCGCTCCCTGCCTCGCTTGTCGCAAAATTAATTCGGAGAAGCTGAGAAACAGCCGTTTTTAATCTCAAAATCCTCCGTTTCATTAACAAAAAACCATCACAAATTATCTCCTGTGATATAAATAAAATAGTTAATAAAAGGTATTGAAATATAAAATCACTCTCTTTTTCTATATACTTTTTCTTCCTTTAAATTTTCCCTAACTTGAAATGAACCTTTATGTAATCCTTTTTCAGCCTGTCCCTCGGGACGAATACGCCTGTAACACCTATCTAGATATAAATTTATATTAGGGTCACCAGGACTTAATTTTTGGGCTTTCTTAAGCGCATCTATTGCTTCTTTATACCTGTTTCTTCTTTCATGATAAATACCTAAACGTACATATACATCTGCCCCCCCATCACCTAACGCTAAAATTTTATTCATTGTTTTATTTGCCTCTTCATAGCGTTTAAGATGAAAATAATTATCGTAATAATAGATTAATTCATTCTGTTCGCACATTTTTATTAATTTTCCATGTATTTTAT
>QNCD01000080.1 GCA_003644385.1 Candidatus Omnitrophota bacterium | reverse complement strand
ATGGCGCTATATCTCCAACTTTATATAAGCTTGAAGAAAGTTTTATGTTTCCTAGATTGGTTAAATTCAAAGTTGCTATATATCCAGCTGTGTTTGGTGGTGCCAAGACCGTTCCCAAATCAGTAGGTTCAACTTTCCATCTATTATCCCTTGGAACTGGTACGTTGAATAAAGCTTTATCATAACCAGCATTGTCCGAATCTGCAAATACATTTGTCCAATAGAATCCTGGATTTTGTCCCGGTGGGACACTAACCTTTACTGTAACATTTTTGGAAGTTCCTGCAGGCATATCACCAATAACATCTGGAATGAATTCTATCTTACAGAATGGACAGTTTTGTTCAAACTGACTATTCACATCATAGTAAATTGTTACATTCTCAACCAAATCGTTTCCTAAAGATCTAATAGTTAAGTTAGCTATATTCTCTGTGGTTCCATGCTTAACAATAGCTTCCACATAATCTTGGGTTATATCTATCACAGGATTAGAAGCAACTTCTACTACTGTAACATCGCTAGTGAAGTTTGTTGAAAGATCTGGATTTCTCCATGTTGCATTTGAAATAAGACTTATTGTTGTTGGTGGTGTTTTTGGTTTAACTGTAACTTTTACGGGGAATTCGCAATATTCATTTGGCGCTAAATTTCCGCATGAATAAAATGTTGAGTTAAATGCAATGTATCCCGCTGAAGGAGATTCTTGAATAGTTAAGTTTACATGGTATGCATTCTTAGGTCCTAAGTTAGTAAAGTTAACTATTAGGTCAAAGGTGTAGCCAGAGACTTGAGTAACGTTTATAGCAAGTTTGTATTCTGGTGTGTTTTCTACTCTTCCATAAACTTTACCGTAAGCCTGTATGTATCCAGCAAAAGTGTAGTTAGTGTTGCTCTCAGGTGGTTTGTCCTTAGCATAGATATATACTTCATAGATACCTCCAATAGGCGGAGTGAACAGAGCTGAATAATAGTTTGAAGAAATATTTGACATTGTAGTGTTTTCTGTTGTGTTATCTGGATAAATTATGTAAGCCCAAACTTCATCAACTCCATAATCATCTATTACTTTTGCTGTAATGTTTGCAGAATCTAGATTTGCTTCTAAACTCTCATTTGGAACTATGGAAATATCAGTTATAACTGGTGGCCTTACATCTTTTACATAAATTGTTGCTGTATCATTAGGAGTTTTTGCAACGGCATTCAATGTTACATTGTTCCAAATTTGGCATAAGAAGTAAACTGTTCCTTTGTCTGTAGGTGTATAAGAAGCATTTGCATAGCCAGAAGAATTGGTTAAGTATATTCCCAAGGAAATCCAGTTGTTAGGTGTTAAAGCATATGAAATGTTAACTGGGTAATTAGCTATACCACTACCTGATGCTATATCTCTAACCAAGCAAGTTGGATAGAAAGTATCTGGATAGGGAACTTCTGATTGGTCTGGTGGGGATGCCCAAACAACTTCTGCTTCTGCAGAAACAAGTATCCAAGTCGAATTTTCTCCCTTATCGAAGTATGGAACTGTTATGTTTGCTGTTAATTTCCTCCATCCTGTTTGCTCATAAGCTAGAGAGTAAGTTGTTGAGTAAGTGTAACTTCCAGAGGGATAGGCAACTCCTATCAATCCTTCAGGATTGTACCAATTCACGTAGCTAGATGGATATAAAGTCGCTATATCTTCTCCATTTTCACTTCTAACCTCTGCTATCAAGTCTATAGTATCAGATTTAGCAAACTGAGTTGAATTTTGCGGAGATACTATGGTTAGGAATAATTTACCTTGTGCTACGTAAGTTGTTGTGTTGGTCGAAGAATTCCTTATACCTTCTTGGGTGGTTGTTGCATTTATCCATAAAGTATAGACTCCAGGAGTTAATGTGTCTGGAGGATTGAAAACTATTGAGCAGTAACCATCCGAATCTGAGGTTATGTTACACTCGGCAACCTTAGAAGTATCGTTGTAGAAATAAACTGTTGCATTAGGTATTTTTCCTGTGTTAGCATCTTTTACATGAACAGTTAAAGCAGAGTTGTATGGCTCGAAACTATCATTCCTATAAATTGTTCTGTACTGCCATTCGATTGAATCAATAATTAACTGCCTATCAACTTTAATTAACGAGTTCTGTTCTTTCAATGAAACATTGTAATATTTCTCATCATCGTTGGTTATATTACAGGTAATAAGGTACCAACCATCAACTTCTCCAGAAGTAAACCAAGTAACTCTTGCTATTCCTTCTGAGTCTGTCTTTTGCGTTCCTCCTGGTAATAAAGTTCCGTTCTTGTAGAAACTAACCGTATAATTTTCAATTGGTGAGCCTATATCTCCGTCTATAACTTTACAAGTTATTTGAACGGCATCCCCAGCCAGTACGTGCGTCCCATTAACTGGAGAAATTTCTGAAACGTTTGCCCATCCATAAATCAGAATAGTTGTATGGTTTTCATTTGGATCATAATAGCTTCTAGTAGCATTTACTTTAATTGTTTCTGGTCCAAGCTCGTAATTGGACGGAACAGTCCAACTCGTATTGTAACCGCTTGCTATCTGGTTATTGGAAATATACCAGCTTACATCTGCATCAGAAACTTCTTGAGAACATTCATCATAAACTGAAGCATTCAGCATTTCTTCTTCATGTCTATTAAATATCTCATTAACTGAAGGATAGATTATGTTTATGTAAAGTTGACCTATTACATCTAAGTCTGTTGGACTAGTGTTTAATGGTTGATAGCAATAATCTGTGACTCCAGCTACCCACTTTTGCGTCCCAACTAAAGAAGCGCATGAAGGATCGTAGTAGAATTCCGCATATCCTAAAGTAGTTGTGTTTGAAGCCGAAACAGAATATTCTGAGTAATCTTCTGTAACCCAGAAAGTAATGTTTGTTCCATTTGGATAAACGCCCAAGTCTGAATCATAAATTCTAACTTTTAGCAAAGCTTTCTGTGTGCCTATCCTTCTTACCTGAGTGAAAGATGATGAATCTACTGAAATTGTTACATTATCGTAAGTCAAGGTAAAGTTTTTCACTTCTGTCTCATCAGAGAACCCATACTGATCGACAGCTGTGAACTTGTAATAATTCAACCCTATATCATCACACTGGAATCTTTCTTTAAAAATAATTGGATAGTTGTTATAGGCGGGTATAACAGAAACTGAATCAACTAGTTCCCAAGTGATATTATCTTTACTTTTCCACAGGCTTACATTGTTTCTAGTTCCGTCTACATCAGTCAAATAAACTTTGAAAGTATATTCTTCTCCCCAACCACCAATTTCTGGAGTTATCGATGGGTTAGATAAAGATGGTGCACTTGCAATAAAGAACCTATTTGTTTCTATTGTATCATTCGAAGCATGATACGTTTCTGACGCAGCAACTCTTATGCCATACCATCCAAATGGTCTATCTGTTGAATCCCAAGTACAATTGTAATAACCGTTTCCTTGATCTGCAACTGGTGCACATGGATAATTTGTCGAATAGTATCTCGCCCAAATTGATACAGAAGCTCCTGGAACTAAATAACAATCGTCACTCAAACTTATGTTTATTGGTATCAACGAACCCCTCAAGAAAGCAACTCCTTGCGGATACTCTACTCTTGTAGCCAAATAACTCTTTATAGCTAGAGTAAACTCACTTGAATTTACATCCTTGTAATACTTGTCATTATAAATTCTAGCAAACCATTTTTGTTGGCCAACTTGATAGTTACAATCTGGCTTGAAGGAATAATTCGCAAAACCATTACTATCGGAGAATAACCATCTCCCCTTATCATAATTTACACCATCAACGGTTACATAGAATGTAACGTTTTGACTCGAAATGTATTCATCTCTATCTAAATCTTTAACCCTAACAACAAGCTTGACAGCTCCCGATGTTCCATTTCTCCAAACTAAGACATTATCACCCTCAACATACTCAAGTGCAACATCATCTCTTTCAATTGTAAAGTTTTGTGGTAGCGTTGTATCGGAATATTGCCAGATTGAAGAATCTATTGCTTCAAACCAGAATTCCCAATCTCCTTGCTGAGTCTGGAAGGTAAATGGATCAAAGTAAGTTAGAATAACTGTTTTGTTGATAGGTGAAATAACAAGTGTTTGGTTTGCTTGAATAGGAGTTCCATCGGGCAACTTTCTAATTTTCAAATAAACCGTAACATTATCCATATCTTCGTCTGTAACGTTAACTCTAAATGTCCAAGTTTCACCCCAACCTCCAATGTTACCACCTTGCTCTGACGAAATCCATGTTCCGTAGAGAGTTGGCTTTGTTTTAACAAAGAACATATAGCCCAAAGTTGGGTCAAAGTCATAGGAGATTCCATCCTCGTAATATTGTTTAGATACCCTCGTGGTTGTGTTGTAAGATCTTGCTTTTAATTCACTTGTGTTTATAGAACATCTATATTCACCATATCCAACTTCCCACCAATAGTAACAATATTTTTCCCATCCTGTTTCGTGTATAAATGTTTGATTAATAGTAGCATTTTCAATAAGGTTATTATTATCGTCTGTAACTTTAATTACAAAAGTTACATTTTCTTCTGGCTTCAAGTAAGCGTTTAATTCCGGTACTGGCGCAAGTAAAGTGACATTAACGTCTAGCGAACCTATTACTGTTAGAGTATAGTTTTCAATTGTTGTGTTACCAAAATAGCAGGAATCTTGATAACTTCCTCCTTTCCACAACTGTCTTCCGACTTCATGATAGCTTGGATCGAAGTATATGTTCAAGTATCCAGAGGAATTTGTGTAGTTAACGGTTCCTGAATCAAAGTTTTGTTTATCTGATGTCACCCAAACTATTCCTCTAACATTTTCTGCTGGTAACTTTCTAACGGGATCGAAGAATTTAAGTACCAACAAAGTTTTATTCGTTCCTTTCCTGTAAACAACACTCTCATTTCCAAAAACATAACTAACTACTATCGAGTTTTTGGTTATATTTGGACCATATTGCATGGATGTATTGAATTTGTTTGTTCCATCATCAATTTCGAATACATAGTAGTTATCAGTACCTATTGCTGCACAATCAAATGTAGTTGTTAATTTGCAAGTACCTCTTCCCCATTCTATTAAAGTTGAATTCTTTAGCTCCCATGTATTTCCTCCATCAGTAGAAACAAACAACTTACAAGTAACATTGTCCATTTGTGGATCATATATATCTGCTTTATAAGTAAACACCTCACCCCACATACCTGGATTAGGTGAAACAGAGAAGTTTTCCACAATTGGCGGTGTATTGTTTAAATAAACCCAATCTTCGAATGTAGTTGAATTAGAGTAATAATATTCTTTACTCGAATTTACTCTGAAACTATAGGAGCCACCTGCTTTGAATGTTAAATTCCAGGAAGAATTATAAAGACCGTTTCCTAACTCTGTAACAGGCTCTATTGATTCCCACAAGGAAGTTGGCCAGAGTGCTTCATGAGTAACTGTCGCGTTTTCGATTAAATTACCACATTCATCTTCTACTCTTGAAGTAACGTTTAACGTCTTTCCAACTTCTATAAGAACATTTGAACCATAGGGCGGTTCTACTAGGTAATTCTTTAGTTGGCCAATAATTGCAAAGCTCTGATCGCCAGCAGATGCAACAAAATAACATCTGTCTTCCAAATCAATTTTCCATTTCTGAGGACCTGCTGAAAAGCTACAATCTGGATTGAAGGTATAGTTAAAGTAACCATCTGATTGAGAGAGTAAACTTTGATTGAATAGATAATTTGTTCCATCTGTAGTTATGTAAATTCTCCCTCCAACATTTTCTTCTGCAATCTCCACACCTCTTATAGCATCGTAGAATTTGGCAGCAAACCAAGCAGAATCTCCTCCTTCTCTAGAAATTGTTGATTTGGAAAATTTAACATCTGCCACATCAGCTTGATCCTCTGTAATTGTTATAGAAGAAGTGTCTTCATCTGTGTAGTTGAAATTGTCTGTGACATTAAACTTGAAATCTTTAGTTCCTATATCTGAGTAAGTTCTATTACATACAAAACTTATTCCTGTAAAGTCTAAATCACAGTACCCTCCCGAGGGAGTGCACGTCTGAGTCTGAATCAATTGCCAAGCACCAGTTAAATTAATCCATAGATTAACTTTAAGTGAGGAGCCCAGCTGCCCATAGTAATCTGGGTCTTCCACCCTAACTGGAAAATGCCAATTTTCTCCCCAGCCACTCGTTCCTACATCAGTGTATACTGGGTGTAGGGTTATTGTAGGTTTAGATGCTAAGTAATAAGCATTCAAAGTCAAGTTAACTTCACTATCGTTGTAGTATTGCTTGGACGCTTGTGCTGAAACATTTGCAAAACCATAGAGCCATACAGGTTCTGATTGGGCTGTT
>QNCD01000079.1 GCA_003644385.1 Candidatus Omnitrophota bacterium | reverse complement strand
GATTTACGCATCTGAAAATGCCTTCAAGCGAAATAAGAAAAGTGCCTTGGGACAATTATGCCTCTGTTGGGGAGGTCTCGGGCAAGGTCAGGGATTTACGTCCGCGCTCCAGGGCAAAAGCCGGACGCACCAGAGATAAAGGAAGGCGTCCAGTAGTCCGCGGCACGGCTATGAACCCGCGCGACCATAAGTACGGGGGAGGCGAGGGCCGCTCAAAGCGCGGTACAAAACAGCCGAAAGACGTATACGGAAACGTGACAGGCGGGAGGAAGACCCGCAAGAAGCACAAAGCGTCAGATAAGCATATATTAAAAAGGAGAGTGACAAAAAAGCGAAAGTGACATCTAGAATTTTGGATTTCTAATTTTGAATTACGAATCAATTTTGAATGAATGAATCACGAAACGAATACGATTAATTACAAATGACAAAATCCAAAATCCAAACCTGCCTTATCGGCAGACAAGCGTCAAATCAAATCCAAAGCTTCAGCCAGAGGCTGATCCGCCTTCGGCGGACAAATGACAAATAAAGGCGGAATGACAAATTAGTCAACAACCAGCAATCAACAATCAATAATCAGCAACTATGTCTAGAAGTTCAAAAAAGGGCCCGTATATAGATGAGAAACTTCTGAAGAAAGTCAGAAGCCGGAAGCCGGAGGTCGGTGCGATACGGACGTGGGCTCGCGCGTCCGAGATTTCACCGGATATGGTGGGGTATAAAATAGAAGTCCATAATGGTAAGGATTTCATACCGGTCAGCATTACGGAGGAGATGGTTGGTCATCGTCTCGGGGAGTTCGCTCCGACCAGGAAATTTATAAGACACGGAGGCAAGATGCAGAAGGAACTCTCAAAAAGTGCTAAGCAGTAAAAAGATTTATGAAGGCGAATTTGAGATATTTGCGGATTTCTCCGCGCAAGGTGCGCCTCGTTGCGGACGTGATACGCGGATTGCCTGTCGCGGAAGCTGAAGCACAGCTTGTGTCGCTGAAAAAGCGCGCCGCCGTGCCTCTTATGAAATTGCTTCGCTCTGCCGCAAAGAACGCGGAGGACAGCCGAAATGTGGACAAGGACCGGCTTTATATTTCTTCCATTGCGGTAAATGAAGGCCCTGCCTTGAAACGTGTTGAGAGACGCGCGCGCGGCGGGGCAAATATATTGCATAAAAGGATGAGCCATGTTTCTATAGAACTTGGCGTTATGGAAAAGAAACAGCCGAAGTATGTTGTTCCGGAACGGGAAAAGAAGGGAAAACAGGCGCCTCGGAGCGATGGCGGCAAAGAAAAACAGGGCCCTGAAGCACCGAAGCGCGAGATGCGGATTCCAAAAGAGAGAAAAGGCGTACTGAAGCGGCTGTTCCGCCGAAAATCTGTCTGATCCAGCCATTTTTCAGTAATCAACAATCAATAACCAACAAGTATGTCAAGAAGCATAAGCCCAAATTCTTTAAGATTAGGAATAACGAAGAAGTGGTCTTCCAAGTGGTTTTGGAAAAAAAACCTGCGGTTTTTCTTGGAAGAGGATTGTATGATAAGAGCTCTTATATACAAAGAGCTTCCGCGCACTGGCATATCCGAAATTGAGATAGAGCGGACGAGAGAAGATATACGGGTGAATATAAAAAGCAACAAGCCGGGCCTTATTATAGGCAGGAGGGGAAGCGGGATAGAGGCATTGAGCGACAAAGTTGCAAAGGCAATCAAGAAACTGCGCCGCGACAAGAACATAAGTTTGGGATTCTCTCTGCATCTTGATGTTGTGGAGATACGCCGCACGGAGACATCCGCCTCTGTGGTTGCCGGCCAGGTGGCTGGAGACTTGGAGAGGCGTCTGCCTTTCAGAACGGTGCTGAAAAGGCATTTGCAGTTTATTAAGTCAAACAAGGAAGTGCTGGGTGCAAAAATCAAAGTTTCGGGCCGGTTGAACGGTGCAGAGATAGCGAGAACGGAGTGGCTCGGCTTTGGAGAAATGCCTTTGCAGACAATAAGGGCAAACATTGATTACGGCTCTGCCGTGGCGTACACGACTTACGGGACTATCGGGGTTGATGTTTGGATTTATAAGGGTGAACAATTTGAGGAAACTAAGAAACTGACAGGCCGATAAGCCAATAAGTTCGCGTATGCTGCTTCAGCCAAAAAAACAAAAATATCGCCGCCAGCAGAAGGCGAGAACCGCTCCCAGGATTGCGTACAGGGGGGCTAAGCTTGCTTTTGGCAACTTCGGGTTGCAAGCGGCATCCGCCGGCAGGATAAGCTCCGCGCAGTTGGAGGCGGCAAGAAAGGCAATAACCCACAACCTGAAGCGCGAAGGAAAAGTTTGGATACGGGTATTTCCCGACAAACCTGTTACGAAGTTTCCGGCGGAGGTAAAAATGGGAAAGGGCAAGGGAGCGCTTTCGCATTATGTTGCGCCGGTTGAAAAAGGAAGGATAATGTTTGAGATAGGGGGAGTTGATGGAGAGCGGGCGCGGGAGGCACTGAGGCGCGCGGCGCATAAACTGCCCGTGAAAGGCAAGATTATAACCAAATGACATAAAGGAATAATAAGGGGACAGCAATACTATGAAGAAGAGGGAATTGGCAAAAATGCGTAAACAGCCGAGGGAAGATTTGGTAAAACGGCTGAATGAAGAAAGGAAGAAAATGCGCGAACTGAAGTTTAACCTTTCGCTCGGCAAAGCAAGCAATATAAGGGAGCTTCGTTTGAGGAAAAAGACGATAGCGCAGCTTCTTACTATAATCAAAAATAATGAATCATAAATTGGGAGTAATGTTTATATGCGTAAACTAATAGGCACAATAGTTTCCGACAAAATGGACAAGACAAGGGTCGTGGCAGTTGCACACGTGCGGGCGCACCCGCGCTACAAGAAGCGGATAAAGATTACAAGGAGATTGAAAGCCCACGATGAGAACAACGAGTACAAGACGGGGGACAGGGTTGTAATGGAAGAAACACGGCCAATGTCTAAAGACAAACGGTGGAAAATAGTTGGGAAATTGACCGCTGACCGCTGATTATTAATTCTTGACAGCCAACATCAACAATCAGCAATCAATAATCAACATTTTATGATTCAGGAGCAATCTATACTGGACATTGCGGATAACAGCGGAGCAAAAAGAATCCGCTGCTTTCGCGTTCTCGGCGGCAGTGGTAGGAGGTATGCAAGAATTGGCGATGTAGTAGTGGCATCCGTGAGAACTGCGGAGCCGAGGAAGCAGATTAAGAAAGGGGATATAGTAAGAGCTGTTATAGTGAGGCAAAGAAAGCCGTATCGCAGGAAGGACGGCTCATATATACGTTTTGATGATAATGCGGCTGTCATAGTTGAGAAGAAACAGCCGAAAGGAACTAGAATTTTCGGGCCTATACCCAGAGAATTGAAAGATAAGGGGTATCAGGCAATAGTCTCAATGGCTCAGGATGTTATTTGAAAACCGGATAATATGAAAATTAGAAAAGGGGACATAGTAAAAATAATTGCAGGGAAATACAGGGGGAAAGAAGGCAAGGTACTGCGCGCAATTCCTAAGAAAAACAGTGTAGTGGTTGAAGGCGTGAATGTGTTCAAGAAACATGCCAAGCCGAAGAAACAGGGAGAAAAAGGGGAAATTGTGGATATTACGCGCCCTATTCACGTATCAAATGTATCGCTGAAGGAAAAACATGAGAGATGAAATTATGCGAAATATAGACCGAGTTGTTGTGAATGTCGGAGTCGGGACATTCAGAAAAAATGCGGGTTTTGAAGATAAGATTCTGCCCTATATTAGCGACACTATCGCTGTTATTACCGGCCAGCGGCCGGCGCCCGTTCCAGCTAAGGCATCAATAGCAGAATTCAAGGTGAGGAAGGGGGATATAGTTGGGCTGAAAGCAACCTTGCGAGGCAGGAGAATGTCAGATTTTCTGATGAAATTGGTAAATGTAGTACTCCCGCGCCTCCGTGATTTCCGCGGGATGCCTTTGACAGCGGTTGATTCTACGGGTAATTTAAATGTTGGTTTGGGAACCCAGGCGGTGTTTCCCGAAGTTGATATGGATAAATCGGTTGTGGAATTTGGTTTGCAGGTCACGGCGGTGGCAAAACACAAGGACCGAGACAAGATGATAGAAATATATCGTAAATTAGGAGTTCCGCTCCAAATGTGAGCAATGAGCAGTGAGCAGTGGGCAGTAAAGAGAAAACACAGATTATAAATGACAAATAAGCTCCAAATGGCAAGAAAGGAAGCGGGGATGACAAATTAGTCAACAACCAGCGATCAGCAATCAACACTATGGCTACGCAATCACAGATACAAAAGTCGCAGAAAAAGCCGAAGTACAGCTCCAGGATAGTTAGGCGGTGCTTCAGATGCGGCCGAAAGCGCGGTTATATGCGTGATTTTAATCTGTGCCGCATCTGTTTCAGAGAACTCGCGTCCAGAGGGGAAATACCGGGCATTAAGAAATCAAGCTGGTGAGGTCAATAATCAATAATCAATATGTACATAGACCTGGTCAACAGAATTAAAAATGCGCAGGAGGCCGGGAAAAAGATCGTGAGAGCGCCCTATTCAAATATGGACAAGGAAATTGCATCGCTGCTCTTAAAGCGCGGCTTTGTGTCAAAAGTGAACATAGTCGGGCGCGGTGCCGACAAGGTGATAAAAATATATCTCCGACCTTCGGCAGTAAGCGGCTTTGACTTTGCAAGTAAGCCGTCAATACAGAGATACACGGGGTGGAAAGATATTCGCCCTGTGAAGAGCGGTTACGGAATGCTTGTGCTTTCAACCCCAAAGGGAATTATGAGCGGTGAAGATGCAAGAAAGGAGAAGGTTGGGGGCAAAGTTTTATTTAAGATTTGGTAAGCTGACTGCAATTAACAACCAATAATCAACAGCTATGTCACGTATAGGGAAAATGGGAGTAAAAATACCGGAAGGAGTGGATGTTGCGGAGAAAGAAGGATACATATCTGTTTCTCGCGGAGACACGGAGCTTAAAGTTCCTATACTTGATGGCGTTTCCTTCAGAATTGAGAATGGGGAAGCGTGTTTTAGAAATTTGGGTGACACGAGGCAGAGCAGAAGCAACTGGGGTACGATGCGCAGTTTGTTTGCAAACGCAGTCTCTGGTGTTGTGAGCGGTTATGAAAAAACTCTTGTTTTGGAGGGGGTTGGGTACAGGGCGTCGCTTGAGGGAGATGTCCTATCTCTGTCTCTCGGTTTCTCCCACCCCGTTAAGTACCAGGCCCCCGAGGGCATTGCTTTTTCCGTGGATGGGAACACAATCAAAGTAAGCGGAGCCGACAAGCAGCTTGTCGGCGAAACGGCGGCAAGGATACGCTCTTTCAGGCCTGTCGAGCCTTATAAAGGGAAGGGTTTGAGGTATGAGAACGAGGTGGTTCGCAGAAAAGTCGGCAAAAAAGCCGCGACGGCGTAAGCTGGAACTTGTAAAATGTTTAGAGCACGGAGGACAAGAGCAAAGATAAAAAAGGGAGGGCGTGCGCGTTTGTCCGTTTTTCGCAGTAACAGAAACATACACGCGCAGATTATTGATGACAGATCCGGGACGACAGTCGCTTCAGCGTGGTCGGGTGAATTGCCCAGCAAAGACGGGAAAGCGGAAAGCAAAAATGAGAAAGCAAGGAAAGTCGGTGAGCTGGTTGCGGAGCGCGCTGAGAAAGCCGGGGTCCGTGAGGTAGTTTTTGATAGGGGTAAATACAAGTATCACGGGAGAGTTCGCGCTGTGGCGGAAGGCGCAAGGAAAAAAGGTTTGAAATTCTGATGAAAGAAAAACAAAAAAAGGAAACTGACTCCTATGATGAGGCGGTTTTGGAAATAAGGCGCGTTACGAGAGTTGTGAGAGGCGGGAAACGTTTCACTTTTCGCACTACCGTAGCAGTAGGCAACCGCGCCGGCTGTGTTGGGATCGGTACGGGAAGAGGGAAAGATGTCGCAAGTTCTGTTGAGAAGGCGCGCAGGGACGCGCAAAAGAAAGTGTTTTGCTTCCCTCTTAAAAATAATCGCACCGTGTTGTATGATGTTGAAGGGAAGTATTCGTCGTCTCGTGTGAAACTCAAGCCGGCTCGTGAAGGGCATGGGCTTGTAGCTGGAGGTTCTCCAAGATTGGTGCTTGACCTCGCAGGCGTGAAGGACATTTCGGCAAAAATGCTGGGAGCCACATCAAATAAGCTGACCAATGCGCTGGCGGTGCTGAAGGCGCTGAAGTCATATACGAAGCACGTGGAACATGCAGATACACAACATAAAGAGCCAAAGCAGGAATAAAAAGAGAGTAGGCCGCGGCGGAAAGCGCGGAACTTACTCGGGGCGGGGCATAAAAGGACAGCGCGCGAGGGCAGGCGCTAAAATCCCGTCCTCGCAGCGGCGGCAGATTAAGAG
>QNCD01000078.1 GCA_003644385.1 Candidatus Omnitrophota bacterium | reverse complement strand
TATTTTGATAAATTAGAGGTTTCTTTTGCTATCTGTTGAGAAAATTCCCTGGAAACTTTTTGAATTTCTTGATTTCCGCTGGTAAATTGATTCTGGTAATCTTTAATAATTTCTTCAGAAGCCTTTTGAAATTCCTTCCTGAACTGCTCAGAGTTTTTCCGGACTTCTTGGCTAATTAGTTCGTCTAATTGTTTTTTAAAATCTTCCGAAATTCTCAAAAAAAGTTCTTTTTCAGCAAAGCCTTCCGAAAGAGAAGATTTTTTCCTTTCTTTTCTTAAAAGTTGGAAGATATCTATACAGACCCAGGCGATTAAACCGGCTAGAATAAAAAAAACAATAAAAAATAAATTTTGCTCAGTTAAATTGAACGGCATAGTATTAATACAATATAACAAACAAAGCCAGTCCAAGTCCAGCCAGAGTTAAAATTAAAATTCCAATTAAGTTTAATATCATTGCTGCCCGAATACTGCTTTTAGCCAGAGGGTTTCGTCCAATTGCCGTCACCCCTTCTCTTAGCGCTTTTATAAAAGAAAGAAAACCGATACCAAAGCTTCCGCCGCCTATCAAAAGAGCAAAAAGATAACGCAAGATTTCTGGAATGGTTTCGGGCATTTTTAACCCGGAGAGAATTTCTTCAATCACTCTACCAAAATCTGGTTTTTCTAACGAAAAGGTTATTCGCTGAGGTTGAACAAAAACAAATATTAATCCTTCATTCTGGTTAAAATCTTCCATTGCTCTTCCAACCACAAATCCTGATTGAGTAGCTTTTTGTCCCACTCCGTCTTTATTGGAAGAGGTGATAAAATCTCCCTTTTTTATTTCTCCATTTATGTTGCTTACTTTTGTTAGCGTTTCTCCAGAAGAAACTATCGGCAAGGTAGTTGTAGTTGGTTTGCCGAAAACAATAATTGGAGTTTCTCCGACCACTCCAACAATATTTTCATCATAAGGAATATTTGAACGAAATAGCCCTTCTCTACCTTGAGAAACAATATCTCCAACTTCTGTTTCCGGATCAACCGCTTCCAAATTTCTGGCAATTAAAGGCAAATCTTGAGCAGAAACAATAGAAACAATTTTGCCGGAAACAAAAACTACCAAAAATATAAACAAAATCAATTTAATTTTTTTACCATCCATCTTTTTACATTATAAAACATTTAAATAAAAATCGATAGTAGAATTTTGATAGAAATGTCTGGATAGTAAATTTTTAGAGATTACTAAGGAGGATAAAAATGAGAGTAAAAGAAGAAGTTAGTTCATCCGCACCTTCCTTTAATTTCTAACAGCTTCATCACTTAATGATGAATAAGTCTCATATATCTCCGACTGTTCTTTTTTTCTCGAAATTTTTCGCTCGATAGGAAGAGAAAAAGAAGTCAAAGTTAAAAAAATCATATTATACCTCGGTTAAACTTCAACTCCAAGTTTACGGATAGATATCCGATAACGGATATTATTCGCGATTGCCAGTCTTGACAGTTATTTTTGATATGCGAAAATAAAAAAATGGAAAAAGAATACATTTCTCTCAAGGAAGCCACCAAGTATTGTTGTTATTCGTCAGATTATTTGAAATTAAGGGCTAGACAAGGAAAGTTGAAAGCCATAAAAATGGGTCGAAATTGGTTTACCACCAGGGAATGGGTGGAAGAGTATAAAAATACGCTTAAAACCGGGCCTGATAAGGTTTTTCCTAAACGGTCCGTTAAAAAGTGGCTATTTTTATTTTTAATAATGTTTTCAGTTACTGCTGGATTTTTTCTTTTACTAAACTTTACTGAACCGATTCTGGAAAAAATTATTCCGGCTAGAGTTATAGAAATTGAGCGAAATATAGAATAATTTTAGAAAAAATTTCTATTTCAGCTTTAACACAGATCAGAACCTGTGTAGCTTTTCCCGTGGCGGGAAGAAATTTCCCGTGAGTCTTGACAAGGTTTCTTGGAAAACCGATAATAAAATAATCTGTGAATTTTTCACAGAAAATTTCTAGAGTAAAATTAAGAAGGCCCGCGAAAAATGGCCAAGGTCGAAAACATAAAAGCCAGTTTTTCTTTTACCAAGCACATAAGATTTATGCGCTTGGCCGGGCCTTCTAATTTAGATTTTAATGATTGAAAAAAATTTTGTCAAGCCACGATTTTTCTATGTCTTCAGATAAGGAAAATAATTTAATAAGTATTGAAGAGGTTATTTCCCGAGCAAAAAAACTGGGCGTTGACTTTGGTAGAGGAAATCCGAGAGAACGTCTGCGTTATTTGACAAAAATTAAACTTTTACCTCATGCCAGAAGAAAATCTTTTAATGGCCAACCTCCCAATGGTGCCTATCCGGAATATGTCATAGGACTTTTAAAAGAAATCGATGAAAAAATCAAAGCCGGAAAAAGCATTCAAGAGATAAAAAAAGAGAGAGAAAGAAAAGTTTTAATTGAGACTCCTAACACATATGTCTATCCTGCCGGTTTAGAAATTCCTCAACCAAAAATAGAAATTCCTCAAATTGAAAAAGAAGTTATTCTCAAGCCAAAACCGTTTTTCAAAATAACCAATGCTTTTAAAGTTATTTTTTTAGTTTTAATTTTTGGCGGAGTCATTTTCTTTTTAATTAGTTCACCCATTATTAAAGAAAATTTCCATTCTTATCTTTTGGCTTCTCTTAGTTGGTTTCAAAAAATTGTTCAAGCGGTTCCAGCTTCAGTTGAGGAAAGACCGGAAACAAGAGAAATTTTTCTGCCCGCCAGTCCGGAACCTTATTTAACCATTAATACTGAAACTGATATTAACGCTCCTTTAAATGTCAAAGAGACAATAACCGCTCCAGCTTTAACTTTAGTTAAAGACGAATTTAAAGCAATCCTGGCCTCAGCTGATTTGACAGCTGAGAGAACTTATACTTTTCCCGATTTATCTGGTACGGTTTGTTTAACCACCGGCAACTGTATTGGCATTGGAGGCGAAATAACTTCTCTTGGTGGTGTTCCAAATAGATTAGCTAAATTTCTTGCTTCGCGAGAGGTTGGAGTTTCTTCGATTGAGGACTTTTATGAAGATGGAGTGGCAATAACTATAAGTTCAGACGGTAAAGTAGGTATAGGAAGAGAAAAACCAGATTATCCTTTGCATGTCGAAGGTAAAATTCAGGCAACAGGAGATATTTGTACTGATATTAGCGGAGGCAAATGTCTTAGTCAGTTAACTTCTTCTCCTACTTTTTTTGTTGGAGGTGGAGGGGGAATTGCCGGTTCGGGCAACACTAATTATCTTTCAGTTTGGACTGGTAGTCGGAAGTTAGGCAACTCAATTATTTTTCAGAATGGTTCAAATATCGGCATTAATACCACTTCACCTGCTCAGAAGCTTGATGTTGCCGGAACAATAAAAATGCTTGGTTTTCAACTTCCAACCAATGCTACTTCAGGATATGTTTTAACTTCCGATGATTCTGGTTTTGGAACCTGGCAGCCTTTGTCTTCAGATATTCTTTCTTCGGGAGAGAAAGTTTTTAGGTCGGCAGTTCCAATTTTCCGTTTTTCAGTTCCTGCTCAAACTGCTTCTACTACATTTGTGGCTGTTTCCAAAGAAATTTCCACTTCCACTTTAAATGCTGCTTTACCTGATACTCTTCCCGGAACAACCAGAAAATTTGCTTTCCTTTTGAGTTTTGCTGATGATATTTCGACTTCAGCTTCCTCTACCTGGATGGTTGATTTAACCACTGGAACTGATATT
Source organism: Candidatus Omnitrophota bacterium (assembly GCA_003644385.1). Taxonomy (GTDB): domain Bacteria; phylum Omnitrophota; class Gorgyraeia; order Gygaellales; family Profunditerraquicolaceae; genus B70-G16. Next base: position 2,859 of record QNCD01000078.1, on the reverse strand, counting down.
GAATTTTATTTTGCCGGTCAAGATATTTCTCAATCTGATGAACGATTTAATGAGGGTGTTTCTCATTTAAGTAATTTTATTTCTCCTCCGGAAAATAATTGGCAATTGAAAGTGAAAGTTCCTTCAGGAAACATCATTCGCATCTTTAACATCTTACTTTTGGTCTATGATCAAATAAATTAATAAAAATAATAACCCTCCTTTGTTAAAAAGCGAGAAGGGTGAAAGGTCGAAATTAAATTAATTTAAGAAACATAATAACCAAAAGATGCAGGGATTAAAGAAAGCCAAAAATTTACTAAAACCAAGATTAAAGTTAGTTCAAGGAACAAGATTGATTTCTTTTCTCTTTGTTGCCGTTTCGATAATAATTGCTGGTGGGATTATTTTTGCTGCCAATATGTATTACAACATTGATACCGGCGAAGTGGTAATGGAAGAGATTCAACGAGTAACCAACACCGTTAGAGCAACAGCTGGTTTAATTATTGGTGGAACAGCTAGCCAAGATCCTTCAGCGGGTTATGTGTTTGAGGTGGTGGGAAAAACAAAAATAGCTACTACTACCGTTGCTGCCGGCACTTTAGAATTAACTGCCGCTGATCAGTTGCTAAAATTTACTGGTGGCACAAGTTATTATACTGGATTTAAAGCAACTACTACTTTGACAACTACAACAGTTTATGTTTGGCCCGGAGATTATCCTGCCGGGTCTGATTATTATTTGACCGCAGATCCGGTAACCGGGGAAATGAGTTGGAGCGTTCCGTCTGGAGCTGGCGACATTAGCGCGGTAGGCGATGTGGTATCCGGAGAGGCTTTTACTGCCGGCGGCTCAGGTACAACTTTATGGTTTCACGACAGTGGTTTTACAGGCGCTTTAACCGTTGACACTTTGACTGCTGACGCCACTGTTACTCTTCCAAATCTTACCGGTACAGTTGTTCTGACCGATTCTTCTCTAAATGATGGTAGTGTTCTTTTTGCCAGCAGTGGAAAACTTGCCCAGGATAATAATAATCTCTTTTGGTCTACTTCCACTCCAGGGCTTGGTATTGGAACCAGTAGTCCGGCTTATTTGCTTGACGTTAAAGGAACAATTAGATCTGGAGGACCGGGCACCAGTGGTCAATTGAGAATCTATTCAGAACAAGGAGCCACTGATTATGAGGTTGTTTTTCAGCCCTCAGACTCAATGACAACCACCACTGTCTACACCTGGCCAGTTGATGTCGGTACTAGTAACTATGTTTTAACCACTGATGGCAGTGGATTATTGAGTTGGAAGTCGGTGAGCGGAGCAGGGGGAGTAGACACTTACGGAACACCGGCCGCTGGTCAAGTATCTTTCTTTTACGACTCCGATACTGTCACTGGTTCAGACAATCTTTTTTGGGATAGCAGCAACAATAGGCTCGGCATTGGTACTACTACTCCTGATTATGCTTTAGATGTGGTAGGCACAGCCCGATTGAGCACTAGTTTAATTGCTCCTTTAATTCAATACACCGGAGGCGATTTAACTTTACAAACTTTGACTTCAGGAGAGATTATCTTGAATTCAGCGGATAATACTATCCGTCTTGGCACTGGCGATGCGATTTTAACTCAAGGCGGAGGTCCAGCTAGCCGAATAACGGGCGAACAGATTTTAAGAGAAGCAGTTCCAATTTTAGGATTTGATTTACCGGTTCAGACAGCTACTACCAGTTATGTTCAAATTTCCCGAGAACTGGAAAATTATCCTTTTTCTTCAGCTCTGTCAGGAACAAACAGGGTTCACAAACTCATTTTCCGATATGCGGCTTCTACCACGGATGTCATTGATTGGCGAATTGCTACTACCACTGGACAAACTTATAGCAGTTCTACTTTACCAGTTCCTAGTTCCAATGATTTGGATAACGGAGATATCTACATTGCTACTACCACTATTCCTACTGACGGAACTGATTGGTGGTTGGACATTAAAACCCCTGACGTTTCCAGTATAGTTAGAATCTATCAAATTTTCTTAGCTGCCTACGATCAAGTCCAATAGAAACACAATAGAAATTCAGTAGAAATTAAGTGGATATACAATTGTATTTGTATTTTGCGAGTGGAGCGAGCAAATTTCTACCGAGTTTCTGTGAATTTCAACGAATTTCTATGAATTTTAACTTCAAATCTAAATTAAATAAACCCCTTGCTGGAATTTCCATTTTTCTGGCTATTGTTCTGATTGGATTTTTGATTGGTTATTTAATTGTCCGCGCCTCCCCGGATTCAATTTCTGACACCTTTACTGATGAGACATATGTGGGTAAGGGCACGGAGAAGGTGGAGATTGCCACCACTACCGGCCAGGTGAAATTAGCCGAATGTTATTCTCCCGACCCTGACTGGAACTGGTCAACTACTACAATTGTCAGAGATATTAGTGTTATTGATAATTCCGACGCCACCACCACCAAAACTATCTATTGCGACGATTACAACTGTATTCTTTATACCTATGGTATGGCTACACCAACTACGGTTTGTATCGCCACAGACAGCAATGTTTATGGCAACATTCTTTGGTCAAAGACAGATAGCGGATCCAAAAGCTGGGCTGATTCTAATTTTTCTATTAGTGGAGATGATATCGGTGGAACCCATCCTTCAAATCTGCAGTGCGGAGATGAAAACAAAACTATCGGAGCTGAGAATTGGTTAGAAATATATTATGCTACAACTACCGGCACTTTTGATGCTATGGATGTCTGCAAAGCCAAAGGTTCTGGCTGGAGATTACCAACCATCTTGGAATTAGACAGCATCAGAGACCAGGCAAAAGGCTCTTCCCCTTATTCTCGTCTTCCCAATATCCTTGCC
>QNCD01000077.1 GCA_003644385.1 Candidatus Omnitrophota bacterium | reverse complement strand
GGATACCATATTTATAGACCCGCATCCACCCTACGAGTCTCGACGGTGGAAGGCACCGCCAATCAGCCGACTGGACGTGGGAACTGTCCAGTCGACTGTATATATAAACAGGGCAGTTTGGGAACTGCCCTGTAATTTTATCTCCCCAATTGGCTATTAGCTAGCTGATTTTTTGCTCTTATCAGCTAGTCAGGTTGCCACCCTCCCGGTTGGCCTCTTGCCTTGCTGGTCTTGGGGACCGGTCACTCCCTCAGCCGGTTTGCTCATTTCGGTCATAGGTACAGCCGGCCCTGCCCTATGACCTATCTCCTGGAATTTCCGTGTTCTACCCAAGGATTTCCTTGAGTAACTCACGGAAATTCTCAAACCTCCTAGAGTACCTCTCAATTAAGAAGTATTCCATTCGGTTCAAGTCTTCATAGGAGAACGATTTTACGTCCTCCAAAAGACTTGGGGCTATCTGGAGATTATACTCCAAGGAAAACCGGATAGCCCTTACGGCCTCCCTCGGAGTCGCCGATCCAGCATGGGCCAGGGATATTACCCTGTTTTTCCATGCCTTCACGGCATTTTTGGTGGCAAAAATAAACCCCTGAGCACTAACTGCCACCTGATTAATGCTCAGGTCCACGGTTTTAAAGAAATGAGATAGAGTGGGATGGGGAGCTTCCCACTCTATCTCGACCCTTGAACTACCCCGTGGACGGTAGTCCTTGGAGACATAGGATCCACCGATGACTGTGAAATCCCAGTCATCGGGTTTGGCCCATGCCTCCATTCCCAGGACCGCGAGGAGGGCTATCCTAGCGGCTCCACCGATGATCATGGGTCTACCATCCGTGTGGACGTGGTGGAAACGTCCTACCACGGATTTTCTAACGGGATCAGTTAGTTTAAATCTAACAATCCCGTTAGATTTTTTACCCATAACCACCTCCTGGTTATGGGGCCCCTTAAAAATTACATCCTTATGGTGGGGCCATTACCATTCGGATGTCCCTCTGCATTTATCCGGGCTTGGGACCGGCAAGAACTAGCCCACCAACCTGCTAGCTCCTGGCTGCATTAAAATGGGCCAACCAGAGCTAATTTCAAACTAGCTCTGGTATTTTTTACATGGTACCATGGCCCAATGGTACCAAAACCGTCTTATTTATATCGCGCCAGACGGAGGCGCAAAAGTTTATTCACTTTCTATTATCGATACAAAAGGCCGGCCTCCGAGGTAATTCCAGAGATCGTTCGAGATCATCAACTCGACCCGGCCATCATCTAAGTTTCTCAACTTAAACAATGGCTCAGGATCGACATTAACGATCCCATGGCCTCTGGAAACCCGGAACCATTCGATTCGCTGACCAAGGAAACATATTGCCTTGGCCAGGAAACTTCTGATTCCGGTTTCCTCGGAGAAGGCCCAGGTCAGCATACCGTTACCGAGTATTGTGTTCTGGCCGGGTTGTCTATGGAAATCATAGACATCCCTGCCGACGACTTTACCTTTTCTTACTTTGGCGGTAAAGCCGCCGACGAGCCAGAACAACTCGGTATCGGCCTCCGGACGAAGTAGATAAGTATCCTTACCTACCTTCTCCCGGAGTGCTAACCGGGCCACTCCGGCCTTAACAACGGGAACAGGAATTCTACGGGTACCCCCGAGTCCTAATAGGAAGTAACCGAGCCACTGGTATCTCAGTTGCCCAGTTATCTTACCCATTAGGAACAATCCCATGGCGACAGCTTTACCTGCCAACCATGAGATCGGGTTGGGCGAAGACTTGCTGGGAGCAGTTTTCCCAGCAAGTACCATACCGGCCAGAACTCGCCCTTGAGCGTTGGATATTTTATCTATCCAAACGTTCTTTAGGACTTCATTCCAGCCGGCTGGGTAAAGATTGATGACATTACAATAATGGAACCTGACCGTGTATCCGCCAATGTGTTTGGTCTCCACTCTACGGACGACCAAACGGACGGACCCACGAATCAGGCCCCAATCATCATCAATCTTCTTCACCCAACCCTCGGGAACATTAAACAATGGGAACACAAAGACGTTACCCGATTTATAGTAGGAACTCTCGGCGGCAAAGCCAAAATAAACTCCGCCACCGTGAGCCCTACCACTGCCGGAAACAAGAGTTAACTCCTTACCTACCCTGGCTCTAATCTTGGTACCATGGTAGGCAAGGAGACCCTCGTTAGTTAGCGTGGTGATAAATCTATCATCACGCCACCAACGAGGTTCCTGTTTCCGGCATTTCCTCGGGAACATCTTTGTAAACAACTTCAACTTCAACTTCAATATCATTTTTACCATAATAGAGGCGCCACTCAATTGTTAGCCGGAACTTTAAAGGGTTGATAAAGAACCTAGCAGGCGCCCGACCTGGCGCCCTTTATCACCCCCTTGTTATTCCTCCTACCTGCTAGGTACCCCGCACTACGCACGAGGATTTCGCTGACGAACAGCCAGCTTACGCCGGTTTATTTTAGGGTCCAGGCCACGTGTCATTCTGGACCTATTATATTAACAATTGGCAGCCCATTTGGCTGGAGCTAGTAGGAACTAGCTCATCTCTTTCAGAAATAAAATAAAGATGCCTACGAACGATAAATGATTTACCGGTTTAACCCGAAAACCATTTATCGTCGAGCCATCCCTTTTATTTCCTTGCCGACCCTTTGGCGGCCACACCCCGGCGGATCCGCTCCGGGGGAGACGCTTCTTTTGGCCGGAGGTGCCCACGGCCCATCATAGACCCAAATACCCCATAGAATTCCTAAAAGACATTTGGATCGGGGTAATCGGGCCTATGATGCCCTGCGCCTATAGCACGCTATACCCGGGTATAGCGCGGGGCCTGGGAAGCCCTGTCCTGTCCCTTTGATCCGGCTGGTACGGACCAATTCCCGCGGCGCGCACGGCTTCGCGCCCTCCCATGTTAACCGACATGGTAACGGCGGAGGACTGTAAACTGTCTACAGCTGTCTGGTAATCTCCACCGCCAGTACTCCTAACCGCCCGGAGTACTGACTTATGTGGCCAGCGCAGCTGTAGACTACAGCTACCCTCCGATCCCCGTCGTTGCCCGTGGCCGACCAGCGGGGGTTTTCGGCCTCACAGCACGGATTTTTGCTGTGGACCTTTAGGCTACTACCTACTTTTGTTAGCGGGTAGTACCGTCCCACGGCTCCGGCACTACCCATTTAGGGTTCGCCTAACCCTTCGGTAACGGAGGTCCTACTAGGCACAAAGGACCCCTGACCCTTGCAACTCTACAGAAGGGGTGTCATCGGGCCCTAGAGCCCTCGCCCCTTCTGCAGAGGGGCCTTACAGGCGGCAAAGGGTGAAACCGCCTGTCGTTATCCCGTTATTTTACGTAGTGGGACCGCCACGTTATTTAAACCTCCTTTGTTCCTGTATGTTTACTCCGGTTGGGCCAGGAACAATGCCCATTACCGATCCGGAGGGTACGGTTAAACTGAGACCGCGTACCATTCTCAGCCATTGTCCGCTTTAAACCCGCCATCGCAACCTGGCGGAGCGCCCAGTAGCATGGCTAGCCCTGGGGAAATACGGTTGTTAACCCAGACCACGTATCATTCTGGGTGCCAGCCTGCCGTCTAGCCTAGATGTCACGGACAGGCCAGCTACTCCCTACGAGCGCTAGAGGGTGGGCTCTAGCGCTTCTGCTAGAGCGTCCACCCTCTCAGCGATCGTATTCAGATCGCCGCGCTCACAGGGAGATAACTCCCTAAAGAGCCTGATGAGGTGTACCCTCACCAGCTCTCTAGGGAGTTGGGGGAGCCGGCGGTGGAGCCGCCTAGCTCCCCAATTTAATTCCCTCCTCCACGGCAGTAATTCTGCCGGGAGGAGGGATTTTTTATCCCCCATAGAGCTTTCTCCTTTTTAAAAGGTTACAGCAGGCGGTTAGAATGGGAATAGGAAGCGAAACCACAGGAACCTCTCCTGCTAGGCCAGGAGAGGACCAACCACTTTCGCAACAGCAGGAATCCATTCCGCCTGCTGGCAGCAGTACCCCGCTTGCCTCGGGCTGACTACGACATCTTTTACGTGCCCCATAGTCAGTGTTAGGCACGTCGCCGGAAGAGGATCCCGACTCGGTGAGGACCGTAGGAACTAGTCCTCACCTATCTATTTAAACGCCCCGAGGTCTGGCAGAAAGCCAATAGGAAAGGACCTCGGAGCGGAATTTTTTATTTTGCCCCGGTGGGCATGAATCTTTCCCTTAATCAATAGGAAAGATTCACCTATTCCCCGCATAAAATATACAAAAATTTTAGACAATTGGGCGAAATGAACTAGCTAATAAAATTTTTCTAAAAATCTTCCTATATTAGGCGAATAAGATGAATTTAGATTGTCTTATCACCCATCCATCAAAGATGGATGGATGCTTGGTTTTCTCGTCATTTATCTGTCTTTTTATAGATATTCTATCCCATCCATCCATCAAAGATGGATGGGTGTTTGATTTTCTCGCCATTTATCTGTCTTTTTTTTGTAACTATTCTATTCACCCATCCGTCCAAGATGGATAGGTGCTCCAATTTCTTCATTACTCCTTAGTTTTTTATAGATAGGTATTTAATTTCTTCGCCATTTATCTGTCTTTTTTTAGTTGTTCTATCCCATCCATCCATCAAAGATGGATGGATGCTCAGTCTCTTCGCTACTCTTACACCAATAAACGCTAACGCTAAAGCAATTTTTACCATATATCATACACATACTTGATAACATTTATCGTATGATTCTCATTTTTATACACCATACTTAACATTTTATGATATTATAGTGTATAAAAATGAGAAATTGTTGGTATTGTTAATTGGGGTAGTAACTAGCTAATTTGTGTTAATTATTTTGGAAAATAGTTAACGCTAATAGTAAATGCTAGCATTAATTTCATCCGAACCATTACTTTTGCATTATCTTATTTGCTGATACAAATAGGTGGGAAAATGTGGAAAATCACATACGACCGTGACAGAAATTCTACAAAAAAATTTGGAAAAATGCGTACGACCGTGACAAAAATTCAAAATTTCGCAAAAATTAGTGGCTGTATAAATATTTAATAAATAACTAATATATATTGTATACAATATAGATTCATAGCTATTATAAGTAGTTCTATCTTTTACTACTAATAAGAGACGTATATATAACTAATAAAGACTAATAATGTTACTCTACTTAACTAATACTATTAGTCAATCTTAGTAAATCTATACGACCATATATCGGAAATCATTTATGGTCAATCTATTGCCTGTGAGCAATAGATTTAATATTATTGTCTAAGATAGGACAACGAATAAATATAAAAAGCAGGAAGTGTGCCAAAAGGAGCTAGCTAGCTAAATGGCATTAAAAAAAGAGACCGCCCGGCAGAACCTATTTGCTAAATTATTTGATAAAATGATTAGTATTTTTAGTAAATGATTGGACGAAGTGTAATTATTTTTATTCAATGGATTTTTGCTATTTGCTAGTATTGAGTATATAATGAAAAAATAACGTTGCGGCGAGTTTGAGAAATTTTTTGTAGGGGACTTGACTTTTTTAAAAAAATATGCTATAATATAATAGATTGAAAATGCTCTTTGAACAAAACGGTAATTACGGTTGCGAAACCTTAGGTAACCCTACCAAATAATCCTCTTTTCTTTTTTGTAATTCACCCCCTTTATTTCATTGCCTCATAGGTTTCGCGACCGATAAGATTTATTCGGCAGGGTGGCGAAATGGTAGACGCAACCCCTATAAGGAGTAAGGGAGCGAAGTTAGAGCAGGAGGCTGCCCGCTAATAATATTTAATCGAGTGTACATAGATTAGATATTATTTTTGGGCGGTAGCAAAATCTCCAAAACTTTGCGACCTGCTAAAATTTGAGCTCGCCTTATTAGGGGAAAGCTCATACAGGTTCGAATCCTGTCCCTGCCGACATTTTTAGGCGGAGTGGTGTTCTGGGGAAAGCACAAAAGGTAAAAACTCCTCCTACTTTACCGCAGAAGATGAGAAAAGGATGTTTTACTTTTGGCAGTGCGGCCTGGTTCGAATCTTGCCTCCGCCTATCGTTATTTGGTTTAAATGCTTATATAAATATTAAGGAGGTTTTTTAATGAATAAGAAAACTAATGAAATTTTGGAATCTTTAGGTTATGACTTTAAAATTGGAAAAACATATTATATTTTTTGGGAAAAGTCACATTTAGATGATGATAAGATTGCTAGTTTTGCTGTAGGTAAGGACATCTTGCAGAAAATTGTTGTTACATTTACGTCAAAAAGATATAGTGTACAACTTAAGTTTGCACATATGCATGATCCTGTGCCTGTGGAGAATGTAGTAGCTAGCGAGGAAGAGGCTTTAAAGAGGATTAAAGATTATTTGTCAAAGTTAGAGCCATAAATTTATAAATCGTTAGTTTTTTAACATAAATATCGGTAGGTAAGATTATGAATAAAAAATTTCTTCCTGTATCGAAAGTACGTAATAAAATTAGAAAAGAGGAGTTGCCATACTATATCCGTTGTTATATGTGTGGACAAGTTATTAGAGGGAAGACGATAGAAGATTTAGTAAATCGGGCAAAGGGCTGGTTATATG
>QNCD01000076.1 GCA_003644385.1 Candidatus Omnitrophota bacterium | reverse complement strand
CTTATATAACTTTAGGCGAACAAGACAATCAAACTATACCTTCCGCTGATACGACTTACTTTGTGTGTTTAGATTACAATGACGGAACGCCTCAAATCGTTTTGGATACCACAAATCCTTACAACCGAACTACTTCACCGGACAGAACCCAAATTCCCATTGGCAAAGTAAGGAAAGACGGAGACGACAATGTTCATTATATTTCTGGCGGATTTAATCTTCAGGACGGCGTCGCCAAACTGCACAGCAGGGCTGGCACTTTAAGAAGCAAAGAATTGGCAAGTGGCAGTGCAATAGCTTATTCCGGGACTAACAATTTCACGATGACCGAAGGTATTGCTTATGTTGGAATAAACAGAATTATCTTATCCTCTTATGATAGCGCCGTTACTAAATTTACTCCTGTATATCGAGACGGAGCAGGCGGCTGGACTTACGGAGCTGACCGAAACACGATAGATTATAACCATTACGATAAAGGAGACGGAACTTTGGGCAATATTGGCGTCAGCAGATATTCTGTTCATTGGGTTTATAAGCATATTGACGACGACCACGTTTATGTAAGATACGGCGAAGGAAATTATAAACTGGCGGAAGCGGAGACGGTTGGAGAACCGACCAAACCCGACCATTTAACTGATTTCGGCTGTCTTATAGGGAAAATTATCGCTCCGCACTCTGGCGGTTCATTTGCTGGCATTCAGATGGTAACCGACACATTTTTTGTGGGAACATCGGTATCTGATCACGGCGAACTCGGCGGATTAGACGACGACGACCATCCGCAATACTGGAAAGTGAAAATTAACAATTCTGAAGTTAACGGCGGGTATTTAGAAGACCAAATTACTGGTTCAGGCGGAATTTTAATCAGCACTGTTGATGAAGGCGACGGCAAATATCATCTTAATATAGACGGCAATAATGTTTGGAATGATGAAAAAACACAAGACGCAATCGGAAATATACTTACGGATACCAACACGATTGATTTTACTTATGACGATAATACTCCAAGTATAATCGCAGACCTTAACTATCAAGATTCAGATTCAATAGATTTGTCTGACGACGCTTCTGGGCTGAAAGCAGAAATAAAAGATACTTATCTTAACACTCACGGAGACGGCAGGTGGCTGAAGCTGGACTGCGGCAACGACCCGATTTGGGAAACTTTGGAGCACGAAGGAAGCCATTGGTTGAGATATAAAGACGACAAAGATTACAATGAAGACATAGTAACTTGGTCTGCGTATCCTGGGATTTTAACTACTGGCGGGACTGATTTCGGAATGCCTATTGTTTTACAGTTAAGAGAATGGTTTTTTTATGCCCACGATTACCGCTTAAGACAAACCGGCGAAACGACCAAATTAGATATTTATCTAAACACTGTTACTGGTTTGGAAGAATTTAAGGTTAGTTCTTGGCGGGAAAACGCAGATGGAACTTTTACACGGATAGATACCACTGACAATTTAGCTGGTTCTTTAAGCGCTGGAAATAACGAAAATGTGTCTATAAGTTTAGAAGTCAGAACAGGAGATTATTACAGCGTATTTATCAAAAACAACGGAACAGCGCAGAATTATTTCAAAGGCAGAACCGTAACTACTGGGGACACTTATTATATTGACGGTCCAATGACGGGCAACAATGTTGATTGGCTTAATGACGCAGACGGCACAGAATCAAATGTTATCGCTCCTGTTGTACTAAAAGGCACAGCTCCTGAAATTGTTGTTGTCGGCGATTCTATAATGGACGGATATTCATCGGATACAAATTATCGGAATCATTCTTTTATTGACAACAGAAATTATACGAATCTTGAAAATAACCCAGCTCATTTTATTGAAAGAACCTTAAACGGTTCAGTGCAAAATTATGCAGTCGGCGGTTCTAAAATTCATAGTTCAACTGCAAACTGCAATTCCATTATTGACAGATGGACGGAGATTGTCGCTCTTAAGCCAAAAACGGTTATTCTGCAGGGCGGAGTCAATGATATTTTAGCTTCAGAAAACAAACAAAATGTTCTTAACGATTACGAAACAATGCTCAACTCGGCTGCTACGAACGACATTTTCGTTATAGTTGTTTCAATAGCTCCCGCTGACGGTTCAACTAACGAACAAGCGGCAACGATAGACGATTGGAATGGCGATATTAAAGCGTTGTGCGATAACTATTCAAATGCGGTTTATGTGGACATTAAAGACCGTATGGGGGCTTTCAGGGTAGGCGGAGACGCTGGAAATCTTTGGGATTTGAAAGATGGCTACTGCGATACTGATACTTTGCATTTGACTCCATTAGGAACTAAAGTATATTCTGATTTCATTCTGGAACATATGGGGGCGGTAGTTAGTCAAGGAATAACAAAAACTGCCAATTTCTCCACTAAAACAGGATTCACTGTATCTGAAAGCGGCAGATTGGCGGAAGAAGCTATTGGGGAAAAGATAAGTCATTTTGGAAAAGGAGCTGGAGGAGTCAGTTATTTGGGCGATAATGTTTATTTAGACCCTGACGGAAACCCAATAGCTCGGACAAGTGCTGGTGCTGGAGCGGGAAAAGCGTCAATTTTAACTTTAGGAGACGGAAAAATTCTGCACACAATCGCTGAAGAGACTACTGACGGGGAAAAAATTACAGATTTAATTTATACTCTGCAAGACGACATAAACAGAACTTGGATCAGAAAACTGGCAGTATCAAGTTCTATTGGTTACAGCCCAGACGAGAACTTTAGAAGTTTTATAAAAACAACTGCAGAAAATTTGTCAGTGGATTTCAGGGGAACTGGTGCTAATGGAAGCGGAAATGACGCCTGCACAATAGATTATATAACAACTCCGAATGAGTATTGGAATTATAAAAATATGACTTTCCGCTTGAAAATTGTCGGAGCTGAAATTACCAACACTTCCGGCAGTGGAATGTTGGCTACTATGTTCACTCCTGATACAACTGGATTAAATCTGGGCGATTGGGTGACTATTACAGGAACTACCACTTACAACGGAACATACCAAATAGTGGGGATAGATCCTAATGTATCGTTTTCAATAACGCATTCTGGAACGGCTACCAATGAAACAGGAGAATGGGTAAGAGTTGTCAGCAGTCTTGATGATACCCAATTCTTAAATTACTCGTCTAATGGAGGTTCTACTTATTACAGCACGGGAAATAAAATTGATGTTGTCGCCGGGCAGGAATTGCTCTGGAACATTAAAGCAACTTTAGCTGATGACGATTCTTACGCCCACGACGATTATTGGGATATTATTTGCGAAGTGGATAATTATTTATACTTGGAAGACCACGAAGGAAATGAAATTTTAAGCATAGACAGATGGGGCAGAATGCGAATGAGAGCATTTGACGCTACCGCTATTCGTATCGGAACAGATGATACTTCTGAATGTTTGTCAATAGCTCACGGAGATAACGGTCTCGGAGATTCTTTATCAATGATTATGGACAATGCTGAATGGGACGGCAAGTACAATAAATTTATGGCAAGAGGTTCTGAACCTTGCGGGCTGATGATGAACAACGGGGTTTTAAGTTATTATGCCGATTCCGGTAAAACCGCAGGGACTGAATGGAGTTCTAAAACCGAACGATGGAAAACATCGCCAAACGGCATATTTGAAATGCTTACCAATAAGATTAAAACTTTTTCAAATGCAGATACCGCCGCAATAAATATAAAAACAGGAACTGCCGGAACGCCGTCTGAAGCGGTTGAAGGCGATGTTTGGTATGACGACATCAAAGACGCAATAGCGATGAAAATATCTGATGTAAATCAGTATTATATCGGGCATTTGAAAAGCAATACTTCTACAACTCAAGCGGTAAATACAACATCTGAAACTGTTTTATTTACTTATTCGTTGCCTGCTGATTTCTTTACTTCAGAAAAAACGCTGAAATTAACTGGATATGGATTAGTTTCAACTAAATCATCGCCTGCTGGTACGCTAACTTTAAGAATAAAGTATGGATCTGGAACGATTGGGATTCCGTTAATTCCGCCATTAGGAGCTATTCCGATGTTGCCAGATTTAGACGATTTAGGTTGGTCGATTGATGTATTGATTACTTGCAGGACTGCGGGAACTACTGGAACTGTGATGGTTAGGGGTTGGATAAGAACTGGCGTTAATGTATATGACACTTACCACGTTTCAATTGTAAGCAGCGTGACAAACCCAGAGAACACAGCCACTATAAATACCACAACGGCTAATAATTTGACTTTGACCGCTCAATGGGAAACTGCTCACGCTTCAAATAATTTAAGATTGCTGACTGGCGTTTTGGAGGCATTAAACTAATGTTTAATAGTTATAATTACAATTCAGCTCAGTATAATTCAGAAATAAGCGGTATTGTTATAGTTCCTGCTAAAGATTCAGTGATTCATTTAGATATTAAAGATAAAAAGATGTACAATAGAGGCAGGATATTAAAAGATAAAACTTCCGAGAATACTTATACTGACACTAAGATATTAAAAGATAAAATAGACAAAAACTTATTTGATATTTTGTAGGAGGCAAAATGACTGATATAGAGCGAATTAGATTGAAGATTAACGACCATCTCAAGCCAGAAATAGATAAAGATGAAGGAGACGGCGAAACCCGTATTTTCAAGTTAACGCATCATCACATTCAAGATTATACAGTGAAAGTAAATAATGTAGAGCAGATAGAAAATACTGATTATGTTATTGATACCACGAATGGAGTTATTACATTTACGACTGCTCCCGCTGACGGGTATTCAGTTATTACGCAATATAAGTATGCTGGATTTACTGATACTGAAATACAAAATATCTTAGACGAACAAGGTTCAATTACGAACGCTGTTATAGAATGCATTAAGATTTTGATGTTTGACGCTTCCAGACAATTTGATTATAGAATCGCAGACGAAGAAGTAACTCCGTCTCAGATATTTAAGAATTTGAAAGAAATGTTGGAATTGTATAAATCATCTCAAACTCCAACAATCATAAACAGAATAAACGAGCATTATAAACCAACAGAAGATTTAGACGATGATGATTTAACCAGAATAGATACTGGTTTAGAGGATTAAAATGAGGATTAGAGAATGGTCAGATATAATTAGGCAAAAACGCTTAGATTATGGTCGTATAATTGATGACGATCCTACTCAAGTTGATGTATATCGTGCAGGAACAGACGCAACAAAAGCAGGATTTGAAGAAGATATCGCAGATTACGAATTTTCGCACAGATTGATTTGTAAATTAGCTAAAAATGGTATAGCGGAAACTTTTAGAGCTGGAAACGAAAAAGTCGTAGTTTATAATTATATTGGTTTGACTCTTGAACGAGATGTAAGGATTAACGATCGTTGGCTATGGCTTGATAACGATTACATCATTACATCTGTTGATAACGACGCAGAATATGTAACCAGAGTTAAATTAAAGAGGTATAAAGATGAGCAAAATTGATTTTTCTGAAGCAATGCGAAATTTGAATGTATTTAGCGAACGAACTCTTGAAAACGCAGAGAAAGTGATGGATTATACGGTTGGAGAAGCCGAAAACCACGCTAAACGAACAGCTCCGTGGACTGATAGAACTGGAAACGCAAGAAGGTCAATAAATTCTAAAGTATGGAATGAAAAAGACGCTATTGTTGGAGGTCTCGGTATTGGTGTAGAATATGGAAAATATCTTGAATTAAGCAATCAGGGCAGATATCGCGTAATCAGACCGACAATGGATATTGCAAAAACTAAACTAATGAATAATTTGAAAGGGATGATATGAAAGACGCAAAACTGGCAGTATATAATGTTTTAACTGGCGATGAGACGCTTTTAGCTATGTTAGGCAGTAATGCACCTTTTAATGATCCTAAAGGCACTAAAAACACGGCTCATAGCGTTATACCCGCTGGTTTTGCGTCTATTAGGACAAAAACACCTTTTATAACGATTCAAGGAGGTCCGAGAGTTAAAAGAGACCTTATGGGACATTATTTTAATGAATTTTTGTATATTAGATGTTATAATGATAGTAGGAAATCGTTTGTCAAGATTGACGAAATTTTGGAAAGAATTCAAACTTTGCTGGATAACAGCTATATATCGCTTGCCGATGGAGTTAATGTTCACACAACATTGGAGAGTACCGATACAGAACGGATAGACGAGGATCTAAAAATGAATTTTCGGGAATCGTCTTATCGCATAGAGATAGTTCTTTGATATTTTTAATGGTTGAAATAGCCGATTTATAATACGGTTTAATTATTAGTTAAAATTGGAGGTAAAATGGATGTTAGCAAGTTTTATGGTGCTGGATTGAAACACGCCTATGTTAAAGACGATGAAGGTAATGAAGTTGATATATTTGCTATTGTTAGTGCTTCAGGAGATAGAGAACAAGATGAACTTGAAGTAAAAGGCGATGATGAAATAAAAGGTGTTTTCATTTCTGGTTCAAAAGAAAGTTTCACTATTGAAGCAAATGGTGTTTCGTTTGAAGTAATCCAGATGATTACTGGAAACTCAGTCGCTTCTTCTGCAACTGGTTCTGATATTGCGTTGGGCACTGATTCTGAATTGAATCCGCCTTATGTAGAAATTGG
>QNCD01000075.1 GCA_003644385.1 Candidatus Omnitrophota bacterium | reverse complement strand
TGCTGCGGAGTATATTCCTTGCCGAAAACTTTAAATTTAAAATCAGTGCCCATTTTGCGCTTGGCTGCCTGAATAGTGCCTTCGGCATTTATTGCCGCCTGGCGCCTTGCCGGTTCACCGACTAAGCGCTGGCCTTCTTTAGTAAAGGCTACAAAAGAAGGAAAGGCTTTGCCTGAAGCCACCCCCGCGCCTTCTGCAGAAGGGATGATTACCGGACGCCCTCCTTCCATAACTGCTGCTGCTGAATTTGAAGTACCCAAATCGATTCCGATTATTTTTGCCATTGCAACCTCTCCTTTCTTTACTTGGCTTACTAGAAATTTCATCCCCAGCCGCAATATTTAATTGGCTAGCGGCGGAGGACAGGTTTATTTAATTGTTTGTGTTCTCTTGGAAACCTTTACTTTTGCCGTCCTGATTACTCTATCGTTTAATAAATACCCTTTTTGCAGTTCTTCGGTTACTGTATTTTCGGGCAAATTATCATCTTCAGCCTGCATCAATGCCTCATGCAGGTTAGGGTCAAAAATTTTTCCTTCAGCCTCGATCGGCCTGACCCCGTATTGCTTTAACATATCATAAAGATGCGCCAGAATCATCTCCACGCCCTTTAAGAAAGCAGCTATATCCTGATGCTTAGTCTGGGCAAGCTCTACGGTGCGCTCCAAGTCATCAAGCGTCTTTAATAGCTCTAAGATGATTCCTTCGTTTGCAAAGCGGCAGAATTCCTGCTTCTCTTTTTCAATGCGCTTGCGCGTATTTTCAAAATCCGCCTGCAACCTTAAGATGCGGTCCCAGTACTCCTGCGCTTTATCCGCCTCCTCTTTCAACTTCTTGTATTCGGATTCTTTTAAGGAAATTATTTTTTCCTCTTCCTTATGGTGCTTTTTATTTTCTTTTTGATTTAAAGTTTTATCTTCCATATCTGCTTAAAACTTCTCTAGGGTTTCACTGAGTAAATCTGAAATATACTCTAAAGCCGGGATGGTGTGATTATATTTCATACGTACCGGGCCTAAAACCGCTAACTTGCCTGATGGTTTATTTTTAACCCGAAAATTGGAAACTACCAGTGAACAACTATCCATTTCCTGGCAACCTAATTCCTTACCGATATATACCTTTACTTTTCCGTTAAAATCGCGGTTAATAATTTCAAGCAGTTGCTGCTTTTCTTCCAGCAATTCAATCAAAAGACGAATCCTCTGGAAATCCTTGAATTCCGGCTGTTCTAAAATATAACTGATTCCTCTATAGAAAAATTTGTCCTGCCAGTTAAGAAGCGAGACAATGCCGGTATAATGGGTAATTGCCGAGATCACCTCAGAGGTCTCCTCCAAGGCGTCCTCAAGCCGGCGGATTTCTTTTTTGTATTCCTTAACAATCTGCTCTTTTTCGTCGTCTAATAGCTCCATCTGCGAAAGAAGAAAATCCACATAATAACGGTAACCTTTATCAGTGGGGATTCTTCCTGCTGATGTGTGCGGGTGCATTAAATAGCCGGATTCCTCAAGTTCTGAGAAAATATTTCTGATTGTTGCAGAACTTAAATCAAAATCTCTCGCAATTTCTTCGGAGGCAACCGGTTTTGCTTCTTTTATATAACGGTTAATTGCCGAACTCAATATTGCCCTACGCCTTGTTTCGTAATCCACTGTACGAACCATTATTCCTCCTTTTAGCACTCTTAGATCCGGAATGCTAAAAATTAATTTTAACACAGCCTGCTGTTTTGTCAATTACTTTAAATTAGGGACGGTTCTCAAGCTAAAGCAAAACTGTCCCTCTTTAGGGGACACTTTTAGATTGAGTTGAGAAACGTCCTAATCATTATTTAAAAACTAAGGTGTTGCTGCGCGTATCCAAATCAACTTTAACCCTGGAATCCTCCTTCAAGGAGCCTTCCAGCAGTTTCAGCGAAAGCGGGTTCTGGATGAGCTTTTGCAGTGTCCTTTTTAAGGGCCTTGCTCCGAAATTAGCGTCAAAGCCGTGGCTGACCAGATAATCCTTTGCCTGATCAGTTAACTCAAGGATTATCTTTCGTTCAGCTAATTTTTCGCGTAAAGGCGCCAACTCCAGGTCTATAATAGCCCTGATCTCTTCTTTATTCAAAGGATTGAATATCACAATGTCATCAACCCGGTTTAAGAATTCCGGACGGAAGAATTTTTTTACTTCCGTCATCAGTTTATTCTTGACTTCCAGATAAGCCACATCGTCTTTGCGCGATTTGAAGCCGATCGAACCGTGTTTCTGGATAATCTCCTGACCGATATTGGAAGTCATTATAACCAGAGTATTCTTAAAATTCACCACCCTGCCCTGACTGTCGGTAATCCTGCCTTCATCTAAAAGCTGTAACAACAGATTAAAGACTTCCGGATGCGCCTTTTCAATCTCATCAAGCAAGATAACTGCATATGGCCTGCGCCGTATTTTCTCGGTAAGCTGCCCGCCCTCTTCATATCCGACATAGCCAGGCGGAGCGCCGATCAACCTTGAGACGCTAAACTTTTCCATATACTCTGACATGTCAATTCTGACTATTGCATCTTCATCATCGAATAAATACCAGGCCAGGGCTTTTGCCAATTTAGTTTTACCTACGCCGGTAGGCCCCAAAAAAATAAATGAACCTATCGGCCGCTTTTCATCGCTTAGCCCCGAGCGGCTGCGTCTGACGCAGGAAGCAATTACTTCAACAGCCTCTTCCTGCCCGACAACTTTTACTTTAAGCCGCTCTTCCATATGTAAAAGTTTTTCTGTTTCTGCTTCAATCAATTTAGTTATGGGCACACCCGTCCATTCTGAAACCAACCTGGCAATATCCTCTTCGCTTACCTCCTGGCGCAACATTGCCGAATCCTTTTGCAGTTTCGCCAGTTCCTGGTTGCGCTCTTTTAACTGTTTATCTAAATCAACCAGCTTTCCGTACTTTATCTCGGCGACTTTATCTAAATTACCCACTTTTTCTGCGGATTGAGCCTGGTTTTTTAATTCTTCGCTTTTTTCCTTTATCTCCTGAATTTTTAAAATTATGGATTTTTCCTTTTCCCAGTGTTTTTTTCTCGACTCTAAATCCTTCTTTAGTTTTTCCAGGTCCTCTTCTATATGTTTCAGCCGGGACTTAGAAACTTCATCCTTTTCTTTTTTTAGAGCCTGTTTTTCAATTTCAAGCTGCATAATCTTTCTTTGCACCATATCAATCTCATGCGGCATGCTGTCTATTTCAATCCTTAAGCGCGAAGCTGCCTCATCGATTAAATCTACTGCCTTATCTGGAAGATGGCGGTCGGTTATATAACGGCTGGATAAGGTTGCAGCGGAAATTAATGCCGGGTCAGTGATACGTACGCCATGGTGCACTTCATATTTTTCTTTTAAGCCGCGCAGAATCGCTATTGTATCTTCTATGCTCGGCTCATTTACAAATACCGGCTGAAACCTTCTTTCTAAGGCGCTGTCTTTTTCGATATATTTGCGGTATTCATTAAGCGTAGTCGCTCCGATGCAACGCAATTGCCCGCGGGCAAGCATGGGTTTAAGCATATTGGAGGCATCTATTGCTCCTTCGGCAGCGCCTGCGCCGACTATGGTATGCAGTTCATCGACAAATAATATTACCTGGCCGTTTTTGCTTTGAATTTCCTTAAGTACTGCCTTCAACCTGTTTTCAAATTCACCGCGGAATTTCGTCCCGGCAACCAAACTTCCAAGATCAAGGGCGATAATCCTTTTTTCCTTAAGCCCCTCCGGAACATCTCCGGAAACAATACGCAAAGCCAGCCCTTCTACAATCGCAGTCTTACCAACCCCGGCTTCTCCGATTAATACCGGATTATTCTTAGTGCGACGGGATAAAACCTGCATTAACCGCCTGATTTCAAGGTCGCGGCCGATAACCGGATCAAGCTTTAATTTTTCCGCCATTTCTGTGATATCCTGGCCGTATTTCTGCAGGGCATTGAACTTTTCTTCCGGGTTTTCATCGGTAACGCGGTGGCTGCCGCGGATTTCAGCAAGCGCAGAAAGAATTCTATCTTTACCTATATTAAGCCTCTTTATTTCCCGGGTCAGCGCTGAGTCACTATCATAAAGCAAAGCTAATAAAATATGTTCTACGGAAATAAATTCGTCTTTTAAAACCTTGGCTTCCTTAGCAGCATTCATAAATAATTTGTTCATCCTTGGGGAAAAATAAACCTGGAGGTTACCTCCGCTGACAGCAGGCTTTTTATGTAAATCCTCCTCCAGAATTTTAATAATAGAAAAGGTAGGTATGCCTAATTTATCAAAAAGGGGAGCGATTAGACTATCCTCCTGGCGCAATAAAGCATAAAGTATATGCTCCGGCTCCACCTGCTGGTGCCCGGATTCATTAGCAAAACTAATTGCCTCCTGCAAGGCTTCCTGTAATTTTACAGTCATTTTATCTAATCTCATCTTTTCAGCTCCTTCAAAACATTAAGTTTTCAAGAACCGATCTTGAAATTAAAAGTAGTATGCTGGGGGACGAAGAATATTTATTTAACATCGATTTTTATCTGTTTTGGTTTTGCTTTTTCTGTTTTTGGCAGTTTTAATTTTAATATCCCATCTTTGTATGTTGCGGATATTTTGCTGCTATCAACATAATCGGGTATAGTCAAGGTTCTCGCAAAGCTTCCGTAGAACCTTTCTATCCGATGCGAGTGCTTTTCTTTTACTTCCACCTCTTGCTTTCGCTCGCCCTTGATAGACAAGGTATCACCAACAACAGATATATCCATATCGCTCTGCTTTACTCCCGGCAAATCAGCTGTAATTATAATATTGTCTTTGTCTTCTATTACATCTACTGAAGGCACCCAAACGCCTTCCCTGGCAAGCCTGTCAGGCAAGGTTGCAAAAGAAGAATCAAATAAACTGTCTGTTTCACGGTGCAAATCCAAAAGCTCCTTAAACGGATCCCATTCTTTTCCGCGCCATTTAATAAGTGCCATGTCTCTTTCCTCCTTCCTTTTAATCCCCCCAGCATAATTATTTCAACTGTTTTCCAGTAGCACTCTTATATTGAGAGTGCTAATTATAAGTTAAAAAAATATAATCTATTTACCTGGTTATTCCTCTATTTCTGCCTTTAAGATAATCTTTATGCCGTGAATATTCACCCGCTTTTCTTCCATTAAATAATGCACGTATTCTAATTTTTTTATATCTTTCAGAGAATAAAGACGGCTCTTCTTGCCTATTCGTTTTGGGCGAACTATTCCGGCTTTATCCAGCTGGCGCAAAGTCCAAAGAGGCAAATCCACAAGCTTGCTTACCACGCTGATTACATATACCGGTTCGTCAGGGCTTATGTGTATATCAAAAAGAGGCATCTTTTCTCCCTTTTTATATCCAAAACAAATATATCATAATATAATAAATTTGTCAAGTTATTTTAACAAAAATAATTAGATATTCTAATTGATTTTCTTTATCTCCTTGGAGTGCAATAACTTATCGGATAAAATTCTTGGCAGCTTAAGCTTAACTTTTATACCTTCCTGGAGGTATTCAATTTGCTTAACTCTTCCTTCTCTGTAGAATAAATCCACCAGGTCCATCCGTGAGTGCGGAATTGAAAGTTCAAGATAATTCATTCTAGTCGAAAAATTATTTTCTATCTGGCGTAATAATTCAGGAATATTCTCGCCAAACTTAGCTGAAATTGCAATGGGATTTATAAAATCTCTTTTTATTTTATCCAGCCAGATTTTATCTTCTAATGAATCGATCTTATTTAAAGCTGTAATTATCGGCTTTTCTCCGGCGCCTAATTCTTTTAATACGGAGAGTACTGCGCTATTACGTTCATATATACGCGGATGGCTGACATCCAAAACATGGATTAATAAATCTGCATCAATAACCACTTCAAGTGTGGCCCTAAAAGCCTCAATAAGGTGGTGCGGCAGATCGCTTAAAAAACCAACGGTATCTGAAATAACAATACGGTCCTTGCCCGGTAAAACCAGACTTTTAGATACCGGATCAAGAGTAGTAAACATGCTCTCTGCCACGATTTGGCCGGCTTTGGTTAATGTATTTAAAAGCGTGGATTTACCGGCATTAGTGTAACCGACCAAGGCAATGTTTGGGATCGCTTTCTCCTTCCTTTTCTTCTTAATAGTTAAGCGGTGCTGGGTGAAATCTTTCAGGTCGCTTTTTAATTTATCAATTCTTTTTCTGATCCTGCGCCGGTCAACTTCTAGCTTTTGTTCACCCGGCCCCCTTGTCCCGATACCGCCGCCCAGGCGAGAAAGCACAATTCCCTTACCGCTCAAGCGCGGTAATAAATACTGCAGCTGTGCCAGCTCTACCTGCATTTTTCCCTCCGGGCTATGCGCATGACGGGCAAAAATATCTAAAATCAGCTGCGTGCGATCAATGGTTTTTTTATTTAAAATCTCTTCCAGGTTACGCTGTTGTGTTCCTGAAAGGTCGCGGCTAAAAACCACTGTTCCTGCCTCCAATTCATCAGCTATCAAAGCTATCTCTTCTGCCTTGCCCCTTCCTATAAAGAAAGTGGGTGTGGGCTTCTCAAGAAAACAAGTGATGTTATCTACAATCTCTGCCCTGGAGGTTGTGGTAAGCTCCTCCAGCTCCTCGGCAATATCCTCCATCCGCCAGTTATTCCTTTCGGACTTAAGTTTAATCGTAACTAATAGTGCTTTTTCTTTTATCTGTGAATTATACATAAATATAAT
>QNCD01000074.1 GCA_003644385.1 Candidatus Omnitrophota bacterium | reverse complement strand
ATAATAACGGATGCACTCGGCGTCCACGATTAATTTTGTTCTATTATTTTCATCAAGTGCGTATTTACGCTTCTGCTTACAGCTTAGTGGGCCTGTTTTGGTTTTAAATCCTTTGAGAGAAACCAGGTTATTCTGGCCTAATTCCAGGCGCAAATTATTAAGCTTTTCTTTCAGGTCGCCGCTGATTATGTAGCTTTGCGCGTCTCTGGAAAGGAAAATCAGCCATGTTTCTTCCCCGTGTTTTTCCGCAGAGAGCCTTCCTTCTACCTGGATTTCACCTTGCGAAGTTTGTTGTTGTTCCGACTCTAAATCCATTTGTGCCCCAACCGAAGAGGTTATGCCGAAAAACAAAAAAACCAATAAAATAGGAATGATTTTTCTTCGCATTGTTTTTATTTTAAAATTCAATATAGCATATCGTTTCCAATAGTCAAGGTTTAATTTTCCTTTAGAACATAATGTCTGATAAAGCAATTATTATAATCTTTAACTATAACTATTAGATAGAGTGATTTTAATAAAAAAAGGGGGTTCCCCCCCTTTTTTTATTAAATACTTTTTAGTTCAAATAGTGGTTTTTTTGGTTAGGCTTGCCAAACTCCGATGTAGATGATAAGATCGTTAAAGTCTTTATCACCACCGCCGTATAAATCTTCCCATTTCAGCTTTAGTATTTCACCATCGCCTTCACCCATGTCTATCCTTTCGATTTTTAAGTGTGTCTGACGGTCGCTGTTTAAACCTCTATCTTGATGCCAGATATCAACATAGTCTCCATGGTCAACCTTGATGTAGTACTTGAGTATTGTGCCTGCAGGGATTGACTGGTAGATTTTAAGCATGCCTTCCGCGTCATCTATAGGGTTGCCGTTTTTATCGCTTAGCTGTACATATACTATTTCTCCGCTATCCGGATCAGTATAGTAGGCGCCAAAGGTAATCATTTCGGAATTAAAGTAGTCTCCGTCAGAACC
Organism: Candidatus Omnitrophota bacterium; assembly: GCA_003644385.1. Classification (GTDB taxonomy): domain Bacteria; phylum Omnitrophota; class Gorgyraeia; order Gygaellales; family Profunditerraquicolaceae; genus B70-G16. The sequence goes on along the minus strand of QNCD01000074.1, from coordinate 6,023 downwards.
TTCTTCTGCAGGACTAACAGGTATAAAATCATATTCTTCCTCTTCGACGTAGTATCCAAATGTATCTGACTCACCGATTTTATAATTATAGTTCTGCAGTTGCAGTAATATTTCATCAAGGTCATCTACCGTTTGTATCTGATACCCTGACATAGACAAGCTCAGGCCTTTGACTAAACCAGTCTTTTCGTTTCTTTCGTATGTGAGAACGCGGGTAGTCACGGTTTTTGTTCCGTCCGAACCCCAGGTCGTAGAATCGGTAGTTTCAGTCATTACTCGGTATTCATTGTTGATTAACTCATAAGTATAGCTGGTAGTTACCTCATCTTCATGATCAGATTCTACCCACTCATCGGTTTCATCATTATATGTTTCCTTTGAAGTTTTTGCTGTGGATTTGGTTAGAAGATGCTGATTGCCAAAATCATCATACTCATATTCTGTGGTAGTTGTTTCTCTTGTAAGCGGCTTTGTGTGCTTCTTATCGGCATAACCGACTTCTACAGAAACTGTTTTTTTGACTTCCCACCTGTTGTTTACTACCTTATATTCGTCAGTTGAATGGCCTTCAATAAAGGTTTTTACACCTTCAGAATTGACCCTACTTCCTGTAGTGATTGAAGTAAAATTTTCTCCTTCTGGGTCCGGATTATCATAAATACCTTCTGCATAATCCGCAATACCATTCTCATTATAATGGAAGTCTATTCCAGTAGAAGTCTCAGTGGAGCTACCCCGGCTGTCTTCATATGTGCTTTCGCCTCTTATTTTTGTCTGCGCAAGTGCTCCTCCTGCCCATTCATACGCTACTGTTTGCACCTGGGTCATTTCCATCCAACCGTTTTCTGACATTTTTCTGATTATGGTGGTTGTTTCCCGGAGCTGTTGCACTGCCTGGCCAAGCACGTCATAGATGATTTTTACGTGGGTTGAGCTCTGGCGGTAGGCGTCAGTAAGCGCTTCGTTACCGCTCCAGTCAATGTCTTCCTGAGCAAACAGCTCTACTGTGCCTATAAGTAAAAACGCCAATGTTAGCAATATCAAAACCCTCTTCATTCTTTTCACCCCCTTTCCTAAAAAATTTTTTTTGCTGGTTAAAAAATTCATCTGCCACCTCCTGATTTTTTAATGGTAATATTTTTCTTCAATTTCGTCAGTCTTTAATACCTTGCCCCAGATGACTTCGTAATCTACGCTGATTATGCTTGTATAAGGATATATCCAGCCGTCTTTGTCAGTGTATTCATATCCGCTTCCTGTGCCTTCGCCCTCAGCGTCAATAACATGGCCGTTTTCATCATAAAAGTAAGTGGTGTAGATATCTCTTACCGTAATGAATTCGCGCAAGGGGTCTACCAGCGGCTGGTTGATTTCTGTATGCTCCTGGCTGCTTAATACGCAAGGGACATTGTTTATTAATCCGTTGCTATATACGATACTTGTATCTTCTACGCGGCTAATCACTTTGTGCAGGGCAGAGTAAACAGTGTGGGTATTTTCCTGCGTGACCATTGCTGTACCGCCCAGGATTTCATATTGGATATTTGAATAGCCACTATATTCAGCCCCGTCTTTTAAGGTGCTGATTACTTCTTCCGCAGCTACGATTATGATTTGAGAAGTCTCTCTGTTTATATAAAAATAGGTGTCTTCTCCGGTTTTAGACCCTATTCTGGTTAAATTATGCCCTTGGGCATCTGTATATTCATACCACCGCGATTCTTTTCCGAAAAATGTGCTTTCTGCGTGGGCGCCTGTAAGTTCGTTGTTATCATCGTATTCGTAGGTGGTGGTAGTAGTCTTGGTATCAAAAGCGCCGTTAAGGTGTTCTGTGGTTACGGTGACGGTAGAGGATAATATTCTATCCGGAACAGTATCTTCTTCTACGTCTCTGCCAAACATATCGGGGATGTCGAGATATTCGAATTGCGCATCCGTGGTAATGCTTACCGGGCAGCCGTCAGGCTGGATGAGGACCATTACTTCGTGGTAACCGGTGGCCTGGTCTTTATCATTATAGGTAATGTTAGTCCTATCCAGGCTGTAAGCTAGGCCCTCTCTGTTAATACCTTCTTCGTGGTAAGAAGTAGGAAGGTCAGGGTCGCCGTTTTCATAAGTGTAGTTAGAACGGGTAAAGCTATTATTGCCGTAAAGACTATCCTCTACAGTTTCAGAGGAGCCGGTCAGGAATTTACCAGCATAATTATCTGCGTGCCAGTCAGTTATTATTTCCCTGCCGGTATGGTCGATCTCCCGAATTGTATAATGCTGGTAATGTTTATTAGCATTTGTTTCATTATTAGCATAGAATACCGAGTCAGGAGTATATGTTGCGCTCCAGTATCTATTTTTTATATTTCCCAGATGGTCTTTGATCCTTGCCTCAAAACCGATCAAGAGACGCTTTTCATTATAAATCATATTCAAGGTATCCTGAATACTGGGATTTCCGAATTCATCGAATAAAGGTTCGTTTTCTATGCGTGAGGCCAGGCCGTTCTTAAAAAATACTTTTTTTCCGTTCGAATGTTTTATATATCTAAATTCGGTGTTTACGGTGGCAAAATCTTCGCGCTGGGCGCGCTGTTGAGCGATTGCATTGAAAAGTTCCTGAAAATTATATTTCTGCTGGTAGGCGTTTTGGGAAATGGTTTCTGCGGTTTGCGGTGAGGCTTCTTGCGAGGTAATGAGCATTTTTTCTATGTCGTTGCGTTTGGCTACCCGATTTTTATTGACCACATCGATTTTCTGAAATACTTCTACGTCAAAGCCCCGCTGGATTTTATTACTGTGCTCGCGGTAGCCCTGACCTAAGTATTCTGCCGGATAATCTTCAGCTTTGAGGCCGGGTACAAAATAGTTTGATAGGTTTAATATCGTTATCATCGCCATTATTTTAATTATTTTTCTTCTCACCTTGTTTACCTTTATATATCTATATTTAACACTGTAAGTTGCGCTCGTTTTTATTTGTTTTGCCCATATGTGAGTACAAAGTATATGCCTTCTGTCTCTGCTGTTTTATCTTTCAGCCAGCCTAAGTGTCTGTCAATCTCCCATCCTAAATATTTGCCTTGGCCTGAATGGTATCCATTTTAGCTAAGCCAGGAGGGTATGCTGTTGGTGTTTCGTCAGGCTCAGCTGGATCTAGAGGCTCAGTAACTGGGTCATCCGGCTCTAAAGGTTCAATTCCTGGTTCTTCTGGCTCTGTCGGTTCAGACACTGCAGGATCCTCTATACCTAATTCTACGAGCTTATCTTCCCTCCACTGTACTAAATTACTCCACACTGTAAGAGCAATCGGAGGAAAGATGTATCCGGAAACAGGTATTTGCACATCAAGGTCCCTCTGCCTTAAATCATATATTTCCCTTAATAGAGCTTCACCCGGAACTTGGATTGGCACCTCATCCGGGCTTATAGTAGCAATAACAGAACTCGGGAATATTAAACCAACGACCAATGAAAATCCCACTATCCTAATTAATAAACCTTTCATTCCTTCGTTTTTTTTATTCATTTTTAATTTATGGTTTGGATTTATTTTATAAATAAAAAACCGGGTTGCTGAAATTATATCCTTTTTCGGCAACCCGGTTATCGATGGGCTAAATAAAAATTAAATAATTCCTAAATCGATCCGTGGCTTTAGTCTGACAGGGGTGCTGTCAAACCCTTTATCGATAAGGATAAAGAAAGACTTTAAAAAAGTCTTTAATTAAAGATCAAAAAAATTTTTCTGTTACACTTAAAATATACTATATTTTCGCTCATTTTTCAAGTTTAAAAGCTAACTTTTGTTTAGGTTAACAAAATAAGATATTTCTGTTTTTGGAAGATCTGGGGTAAAAAAGCTAACTTTCGCTTCCTTTAACAAAGGCTAATCCTAAAAACGTCATTGCGGCTTATATTTTCATGCCGTAACCTGTAGCTTTTTTGAGGTTAGCTAAGGAAATGCGGTAATTAGCCAGCGCTTGAATATACTTAGTCAGGGAATCAGAGAGATTTACCAGCGAGCTCAGGGCGCTGGGAAGGTTGGTCTCCCCTGTTAAGGCGCGAATTTTGGTAATATTCAGCTCATTCCTTCTAAAGGTCATATCGCTTTTGGCAGTATTAAGCTGTAATACTGCCTTTTCGTAGTTTAAAAAGGCATCCTGGACCTCGAAAGTAATGGTTTTTAAGGTTTCATCGAAATCGCTTATAGAGCGGTGTAGTTCAATATCTGCCTTTTTCTTATCTGCAACCCGGGCGATATTATCCCAAAGGTTTATTTCCGTAGTAACTGAAGAAGATTCCGTAGGCGCAGTTTGGCCATAGCGCGGTTGAGTCTCCTCTTTACTAGCCGTGGTGTTAATGGTGCTTCCTCCCCAAGGCAGGGTAGCTTTAAAGCCTACATACCAGTTTTTAGAGCTATCCATCTCCTCTGTTTTAAAGGCTCCTTCATAATACCCGTATGAAGAGGTTAAATCTACGGTTAAGGCACTACTTTTGTTTGTTTCTACTTTTTTATTATATTGGTTAAACTTAACCAGCAACTCGCTTAAATAGATCTCAGGCCGGTGCTGCATAGCTACCTCTAAGCAGGACTTTAGGTCTAAATTAAGCCTTTTAGCTTCAATCAGGCGGGATTTAACTTCCGGAGTTTCTTTGACCCCAAGAACTTGGTTAAAAGTAAGTTCTGCCATAAAAAGCTCTTGGCGTGTGCTATCCAACTGAAATTTGATTTGTTCCAACCACGCCTTGGCGCTGGTTACCTCTAAAGGTATAACCATACCGGCTGCAGCTAATTTCTCAACCCTTGATAATAAGTCCCTTCCTTCCTGATAGAGCTGATTTTGGCGGCCAAGTAGCATTTTAGCAGCTACAAGGTTATAATAGGCAGTTTCTGTTTTTTGAATTACATCTAATTTAAGCCTATCATAGTTCTTTTCAGTAATTTCCAGGTTAATTTGCGATTGCTTGAGTGAATCCTGCAATCTCCCTCCGTATAAAAGCGGTTGGTCTACTTGAATTTTGCTCTCCCTCTCATCATACCCTACAAAATTAGCCACCCCTTCTGCGAAATATTGTTGTAGCTTCACAGCCGGTAAAAAGTTACGCTGTGCCTCAGCTACTTTCAGCCGGGCAAGTTCTATTTCTTCTTTGGCTACCTTGGTGGGCTGGTTATTTTCCATAGCCAAGGCAATAAAGTACTGTAATTCCCGGTCATCAACTGGTGCAATAGCACTATCTTCATCCCATTCCAGAAATGACATAGGGGGAAATAGCGTTTCTTTAGTTGGTGCCGTGACTATTTGCTCAGGCTCAGATAACGGTTTTCCCTTATCAGCTAAAGCAAAAGCCTTCTCGTATAGCACCTCTTTTGTTTCCGCTGAAGGCGTGCGGTCTGAGAAATCCTGTAATTCCATGGTTGATAAGGAGTTAGCCAGTAGGGCATTATAAAATTGCATTGGTTGGGCCCTAAAGTCAGCTGCTGTGTCTGGAGCCTGATATGTAATCGGCAGGATAATCTCTAGGTCTCTGCCTTCGGGGTAGCCTGCTGGGAAGGGATAGGGGCTGGCATCTTTAATGGCTAAGATTGCTACGGCATCAAGCAGGGGGTAGCCTGATGATTCAGCAATATCAATATTTTTTATGCGGCCATCCTGAGCCACAACAAATTTTACTGTTACTATCCCTTCCCAACCATTTAGAATTGCTTCTTGCGGGTATATAAAGCATGTGCTGATTTTTTGCTGAATTAAGCCCAGATATTCCGGGGTTAAAAACATGGGCTGAGAAATTGCCTGTATAGGGCAACTATAAAGAAAAAATATAGATATTAAAATTATTTTAGCTATTTTATATGACATATATATTCTTTTCTTTAATAGCCTATTATATATGTATAGACAAGTATAAACTATAAAATTATGTTTGTCAAGTATAATTTTGATACGGTTGATACGGTTTTTAGCAATTAATTGTTTCATAATTAGTAATTTTTCTGATATTAAAAATTACCTCGTAACTAACAAATAATT
>QNCD01000073.1 GCA_003644385.1 Candidatus Omnitrophota bacterium | reverse complement strand
GGGATAAGTAATAATCTTATCAACCCTCTCAAATAAGGATAAAAATAATGTCTTAAAATGAGGTAGTTCCAGGAGTCTGCCTATATCGCTACCTTCGTGCCTCATAATTTGAGGCCTGCCTGTCACAACCTTGGCCAGGAATCCAGAAATAGCATAAGGCAAAATGTACCATGAATCTATAAGTTGCAGGTTATATTCTTTGATAACATTTATGGCCAGTGTAGCTAATTTAGCTAAATAGGGATTGGTATAAGGTATGTGTCTTAAATCACCTGAGGAATCGGTGCTATGCACAAAGACATTTTTAGGTTGATAATCAGAATCCAAATCATCCGCATCTATTTCTTCTCTATAGTTTTTCTCTACCTCTCCGGCGTTTGTAACTACATGAATCTCGTGCCCCTTTTCTCCTAGCGCTTTAGCTAGCCAATATACTTTTGATGAAGCCCCTCCTTCGATAGGCGGATATTTACCAATCAGACATATCTTCATAAATCTGTAATCTAAATTCCTTCGGGATATTTTTTATGCACAAGCGTTTTTCAAATTCTGTAATGCCTTTTACCAGATTAAAAGACTGCCTTTTTTGGTTATAAACATTTTTTAGAAAGCAAGAAAAATATTTCTTTATATCAGGAATGGACACAGTAAACTCTTTTCTGTAATGCGAGCCTCTGTTTTTCATCCACTTCTTAAATTCTTGAAGCAGGCTTAATGGCTCTAATTTGAGTTCTTTCATGGTTATATAACAAGAGATAGGATGAACCCAACTAAGTTTTAAAAAGGTATCGACAATTTCATAGGGCAGATTTAACGGAAGGTATTTAGGTTTAATTGTATAAAAGGCACTGAATATCAAGGGATAATTTTTAATTAAATAAATATTTTCCTTTAAACCGGCTAAGGGACCATCTGCCATATCAGACAATAAACCCGTAAAAACCAATCTTTCTTTATTCTGCTTAAATATTTTCGTGCCTGCAATTGGCGTCAAAAGATGAAATTGTAAGCCGCACTTGTAAAGATTTCGAATTTTAAATGCCAACTCTATTGTTCTATTTATACCTTCCTCCCTTTCTTCCGGAAAGCCAATGATAAAAGATACCGTAGGCCTTATACCGTATTTTTCACATTCATTGACAATGTTCATGACGTGTGAGATATCTAGAATTTTCTTTATAGATTTCCGAATTTGGGCAGAAGCGGATTCAATGCCAAAATAAATCTGCTTACATCCACTTCTAGACATCCTCTTTAACAATTCCGAATCCACCGTATCAATTCTCGAATTGCAAGCCCAATGAATGCCCGTCTTCTCTTTATTCAAGAGATTGCACATCTTTTCTACATTTTCTCTTTTGGTTAAAAAATTATCATGTAAAAATCCGAAATTGTTAATTTTATATCTTTTTTTTAAAAATTCTATTTCTTCTAAAATATTCTCAGGGGACCTCAACCGACAGCTTCTTTCGTCCATTAAGCTAGCTATACAAAATGTACACTCGTACGGACAGCCTCTTCCTACATGTATAGGTATATACTTTTGTTTAAAAGATTTTTTACTCGCTATATAACCATCCATTAAATGATAAGCGGGAAATGGAAGTGAATCTAAATTTCTGATAAGGCCTCTTTCTTCGTTTCTGATTATATTGCCATCTTCTCTGAAAGTAATTCCGAGAACATCTCTTAAATTTTTATTATTTTTTAAATGATTCATTAAGTCAACCAGGGTCAATTCACCCTCTCCCCTTACAACTATATCCACGAAGGGGAAATTCTTTAAGGTATCCTCATCTACAAATGTTGCCTGGGGACCTCCTAATACAACTTTAAAATGCGATCTAGACGCTTTGCATATTCTGGCTACATTTAAAACAGAAGGATAGGTATCACATCTGGTGTTAAACCCCAAAACGTCAAAATTTTCTCTTAATATAGTCTTGGCTACATTTTTATGAAAATTTTTATTAATGCTTATCTCGCCCTTTCTGATCTTCTGGGCCAAATCAATAATTTTTGTTTCGTAATTATTCTTCTCTAGAACTGCGGCCAACAACAGCAGGCCTATAGGCAAATCGGTTATCGCAGACTCCAGAAATCTGGGTTTAAATTCGTCAAAAAGTGAAAAGGAATAATTAAAATTTACTAAGACTATCTTCATATACTTACTCACCCAACTCTTCTAATTTCTTCAACTTCCTTTCTGCCCAGACATAAATAATTTCTTTCGGGTCACCTGAGGCCTCCATGGCTTTTCGACAATATTCCTTTGCTTTCTCAAAGTCGCCTTCTTTCTGATACCTACCAGCAATCGCCCAATAAATCCCCTGCTTCCTAATCATGCCAAGTTCGGGTGTTTTTATGCGCTCGGAGGTTTTTATAAGCTCTTCAGCCGATATTTGACCAAGTTCAAATTTAGCCAGCAAGGAGAAGGCAGCCCTTGGATAAGTTTTTATTAATTTTTCCCACATCTGGCAACCTTTTTCTTTCTCATCTAAGACGTAATAATAAGTACACCCCATTTCATATAATGCCATGGCATACACCGCAGGAGAATTTCTATTTTCCTCTATAGCAACTTCAAATGCCTGTATAGCTTCCTTAGCCCACCTCGCAATCTCCCCCTCTGACATATCAATCGGAAGGCCGCACATATGACATTTAGCCATTCGCATGTAAGCAATTCCCTTATACAATTGCGCAATGGCGGTTGACCTTTTTATGTCTTTAAAATTATCTAATATATTATCAAAGATTGTGACAGCTTCTTTGTTTCTATCCTCTTTCAGGCATTCGAATGCCTTTATAGTTTGGGCTCTTACTATATATATCTTATTTTTGGTTCTTATTTGTTCTTTAAATATCATTCCAACTATAACTAAAATAAACACAATTAAAATAATCATACAGGCTAACATAACATTTTTCCTCTTCATATTCTTCGCCTCCTTTTTAACATTCTCTAATGAACGCTATAACCCTTTTATCTGGAACGAAATATAATGAAAAGCAAGGTAATCTCTGAGCAAGTTCAGCGCAGGATTCCAAAATTCCTTCTACGGCCTCTCTATTCCAAACCGGGCAGGAAGAATGGCTCAAAAAACCCAGAAACGCCTTCTTAGTAGAGTATTTAAGAACTCTGTTTCTTTGACCATGATGAAGGAAAAAAATCTTCCTCAGCCGTACTCCCTTATCGGTGTGAGTTATACCTGAAGTCCCAAGCCAGGGAATAGCAAATGCAAAAAAATGATTGTTAATCTTTCGAACTGCGATAAGTTCATCGCTCAAAACAGTTGCTTCACCCTGCCATAGCTTAGCCATGGTAGACTTTCCGCTTGAGGAATAGCCAATGAACAAGTATCCTTTTCTTTTATCCATGATTCCGCAGCCGTGAAATAACAAACCCTGATTCAAAGATAATAAATTGGAGATTAACATTTCGTAAAGAGGATCTACAGAGGGTCCAAATAATACTGAAAAATTTGAATTGTTATTGAACAACTTAACAGATGAAGAAAATTCAGTATAAATGCTGCCTTCTCTAAAATCAGAGCTAAAAATAGCTATCCGGTTCGATTTTAAAAATATTTTATTTGGTCGAGGCCACCTCTTTATAATCTTTTCTGGATTCAACAAGCCAGGAACGTCCTTTCTATTATAACCCAAGAGCTTAAAGGGAAAGTATTTCCGCCTACTACTCATTGCCTTAAAGACAAAAATGTATTTTCCGTTTGATTGATAAATATCAAGTATATTCTTTATTCCGATAACATAGTTTTTATTTTTAAGAGACATTTTGGGGGAGCCAAAATGTAAATAAATATTCACCTTCGGTTTCCGGGAGAAAAGAGTTTTTTGATGGACTTGTTTAAATGCTCTTCTATTTAAAGGCCAGGGACTTACAATGGAGACAGGTATACCTGCTATTGTTATGGTCATTCGCTTTCTTCTCTAATTCAAAAACCATGTTTTTCTATTAAGCATAGCAACTACCGCCGCAACTGCTGCAGCCAATACAGATTGCAGCTACAATAGCACAACAAGTCGGATCGGTAATCAATTTCACTTTACTCAGCTCTGGCTTTTGATATTTCTTCTTTTTTTGTTTTGAATTTTTCTGATTCTTGCTCCTCATAATAATCTCCCTTGCAAAATTTACCTTACTGATACTTTTATTAAGTTTACCCCTTGTTTAAAGTATAACATAAAATAAATAGAAAGTAAGAAATTATATTCTAAAGGAAATGAATTTTCAGAGTTAAACTTTTATTATCGCATTTGTTGGACAGGCCTTTACGCATTCACCACAAGAGGTACACTTGTTATAATCTATCACCGCCAGATTATCAACGACATGAATAGCATCAACTGGGCAGACCTTCTCGCACTTCCGGCACGTAATACAGCCTACAGGACAAACTTCACGGGTATTGCGTCCGATTTCATGAGAGCTACAGGCGAGGATAACCCTTCCGGTAACCGGAATCAGAGCAAATAATCCTTTTGGGCAAATTTCAACGCATTTACCACAAGCGCGGCATTTTTCAAAATCAACTACGGGCAGACCTTCCTCGGACATACTGATAGCGTCAAAAGGGCAGACCTCCGCACAGGTGCCAAAACCAAGGCAACCATACACACATTCCTTCTGCCCGCGCAAAACCATATCGGCGGCAATGCAATCCTGCAAGCCGTTATATTGAAACCTCTCCTTAACCTTTTTGCCTCCGCCGCAGCGCAAAACCGCAACCTGCTTTACCTTTTTCTCCAACTTTACTCCGAGAGTCTCGGCTACTTTCTCTTTCTCTTTCTCTTCAATTGCCCGACAGGAATCCAGCGAAACCTCACCCTTGATTAACGACTGGGCGAAAGCCATACAGCCGGGCTTCCCACAGACGCCACAGTTTGCGCCGGGGAGACAGGTAAGTATTTTTTCCAATTTGGGGTCAACAACCACACAGAATCTCTTGGAAGCGACTGCTAACCCCAGGCCAAATAATAAACCCAAACTGCCTAATACTGTTATTGGAATAATTACTTCCATTTTTGTCCTTCACTGGAGACACCCTTGTATTCAGCTCAAAGGGTGTCCCTCGATTGGGTCAAAGGGTGTCCCTCAGAAACGGAAGCCATTGAATCCCATAAATGCCAGGCTCATCAAAGAGGCAACAATGAAAGCAATAGGAATGCCAGCTAAGGATTTCGGAACGTCGTTCAAATCAAGTCGTTCCCTTATGCCTGACATTAGAATAAGAGCCAGGGTAAAGCCAACGCCGGCAAAAAATGACTGAAGCAACGACAAGACAAAGCTCCCCGGCAAACTTTTCCCATTGGCAAAGAATTTATTGACATTTAAAACAGTTACTCCTAAAACCGCGCAATTTGTGGTAATTAAAGGCAAATATATACCCAGGGCGCGATAAATAGCGGGCGACATCTTACGTATAACCATCTCTACAAACTGTACGAAGCTGGCAATTACCAGAATGAAGACGATTGTGCGTAGGTAAATTAAATCCAGCGGAACGAGAATAAACCGGTAAACCAGCCAGGTTATAAATCCGGACAAACTCATAACGAAAATAACCGCCAAACCCATGCTGAGTGCCGACTTTGTGTTCCGGGAAACTCCCAGGAAAGGACATAGGCCTAAGAACTTGGAAAGCACAAAGTTGTTAACAAAAACCATTCCGATGATTATCGATAATATCGCGCTGATTTCCATACTATTCCCTTCTCTTAGACTTGATTAAATTTATCAAGCCGATAAGCAAACCCAATGTAAGCAGCGCCCCGGGCGGAAGAATCATTATTGTTGCCGGAGGATAACTCTTTAATACCGCCTGGCCCAGAATCTGGCCGCTGCCGAGGAGCTCGCGGATTACCCCTATAGCGGACAAAGCCAAAGTAAAGCCCAATCCCATTCCCAGCCCGTCTAATACCGAAGGCAAAATATTATTTTTGGAGGCAAAACTTTCAGCTCGCCCCATAATTATACAGTTCACTACTATCAGCGGCACAAATATCCCAAGTTGTTTAGCAAGCTGCGGAGAAAAAGCAGCCATTAATAACTCAACTATGGTAACAAAAGAAGCTATCACTACAATAAAACAAGGAATCCTGATTCGGTTGGGTACGATATTTCTTATTGTGGAAATGAGGCAATTGGAAAAAACCAGCACAAAGGTTGCGGCCGCGCCCATACCCAGCGCATTCTCCAGGGAAATCGAGACTGCCAAAGCCGGACACAGCCCTAGTGCAATTATAAATACCGGATTCTCTCGAGATATCCCTTTAGTAAATTCTTTCAGTAGTCTTTTCATATCGAGTCTGATTTTCCTTTAAAGCGCCTCTTCAATCACTGCGGGCTTTTTGCCAGAAAATTACTTCTCCCGATATGACCGTAAATGCGCGGAGAGAAAAACCTGTCCAATAAAGGTACTGTAGCGTTCATCATTAGTATGGCGAAAGAGACGCCCTCCGGATAACCGCCCCATTTGCGAATAACAAAAGTGATTAACCCGCACCCAAATCCAAAAATTAATTGAGCTATCCTTGTTAAAGGAGACGTAACGTAATCGGTAGCCATAAAAAATGCGCCTAGAATTACTCCGCCAGCCAACACGGAAAACAAAACATCCGCTTCTCCGATTGACTCCCCGCCCCAAAGCCAGGTTAAAAGCGCCAAAGTAAAAATAAAACTTATCGGGATATGCCAGGAAATAATCTTCCGCCAGAGTAAAAATAATGCCCCCAAAAGCAGAAAAGCCACGGCTACCTCGCCGATGCATCCGCCGCGATTTCCAAAAAATAAGTCTAAATAATCCAGACCCATTTGATAGATATTTTCCGCCTTTCCTTCCTTTAAAAGGTTAAGCGGAGTGGCGCAGGTAAGACTGTCCGGGTAGGAAAACGGCGAGCTAAAGGTAATCATATATTTCGGCCAGGCCAATAAGAGAAATGCCCTTCCGATCAACGCGGGATTAAAAATATTCCTGCCCAGGCCTCCGAAGGATTGCTTTGCGACAGCAATGGCAAAGAAACTCCC
>QNCD01000072.1 GCA_003644385.1 Candidatus Omnitrophota bacterium | reverse complement strand
ATGATTACCGCAAAAAAAGAAATTGCTAAAAAATTTAAATTGAATATTTTTTCTTTATTAAAATTAAGGATATCCACTAATTTGTCAGTGAGATAATTTTTCAAACTATCCCGATTCTTGACGAACATAAATAAACTTAATAAAAGCCAAAAAGATAAAATTGCCGGCAATGAGAATTTAATGCCGGCCAAAGAAAAGAAAAACATTTCTAAGGTTATGCTTGCACAACCAATTCCATATAACAAAGCGAAATTCCTTAAGTTCAAGCGGCATGCCGGATTGATAATTTTCAGTACGAGAAAACCCACTGATAAAACTGAAAAAAAATACAAGAGAATCTTAATAAAATCAAGCATCTTTATTCCTTAGCCAAGATTAGATAATCTCTACCGAATTTATATCGTACCTTAAACCCGGGGAAACTCCGGTCAAGAAAATAGGCAATTATAAAATCAGCTCTTTGCAATATCTGTGATTCATTCTCCTTAAGGATCTCCCATGGTCTGCCAACATGGGGATTATCCAAAGCAAGCAGCTGCACCCTTATAGGGTAAAGGTAAAATTTGATTCTTTGCTTGTGGTAATCGAAAAGGTAATGGGCGATATTCGTAGAATAAAATTTCTTATACTCTCCCAAAGAATTATAGAAAATAACCTCACACCTAGCAGGGAGTTTATCAAAACAAAATGAAGCAAATTGGTAAAAGCCGCCATCCATGGCCATATATTTTTCTGCGATGGTTTGTTGAGATAACTCTAAAATACTTTTTTTCAAAAAGCCGATTTTAGAGAAGACTAACTGTAAACTGAAAAAAGAGGCAATGATAATATAAATTAAAGCTAACCTGTTTTGAATTTTATTTTTTACCTTCATATGTTTTTTAAAATCCAGGCCTAATGGAAAAAAGCCTCAGGAAAATTGCTTAAAATTAATTATACCCCTGATATGGAATATGTATTTAATTAATGTTTTCAGAATATTCAATCCATAAAGCAGGCTGGGTAAAAATTTAATACTGGAAGTCTCGTCAAAATAGCGGGTTCTTATTGGTATTTCTTCAATACGCATGTATTTCAATAAACCCTGGACGATAATTTCGGTATCAAAGATAAAGCCATCTGAGTTTAGCATAAAGTTAACATTCCTTAAATATTTCGCGCTATAGGCGCGGAAGCCTGAATGATACTCGGTAAGATAAGTTCCCAGTATAATATTTTCTATAGCGGTTAAGATAATATTTGCGCTGTGTTTCCAAAGCGGCATCCCTCCTTCCAGGGCGCCCCCCTTCATCATTCTCGAACCGAATACAGCATCCGCCCTTCCTTGCTGAATAGGCTCGATCAATTCCGGGATCACCTTTGGGTCATATTGATAATCAGGATGCACCATAACTACAATATCTGCACCGGCCTCCAACGCCTTAGTATAACAGGTCTTTTGATTTGCTCCGTATCCTTTGTTCTTTTCGTGCTCAAATACTTTAAGGCCGAGTTTCTTAGCTATCTCTACGGTTTTATCCTTGCTGGCATCATCTACGAGAATAATTTCATTAACCGCTTTCTTGGAAATATCTTTTACTGTCTTACGGAGGGTGCTAGCAGCATTATATGCGGGAAGCACAGCTATTACCCTGGCTTTTTCTTTTGCTACTTTCTTAGCCTCAGCTTCAAATTCATCTATATACTTTAACTTACGGCTCTTTCTCGCAAAAACCTCAACCTGATCCCCAAAATTCAAACAAACAAGCTTTTGTTTTATAAAATTACTCTTAAGCAAAAAAGTAAAAAATTTTTCCAACCTTTTATTATACCCACTGAGCTTCTCTAACCAATATCCTAAAGTAAAAGTCCTTGCATGAGACCTGATTTTAAAAGGGCTAAACCCGGCTATGTCCAGCATCTTATATAAAGTCTTAGGGGTAAAATAAAACAGATGCGCCTGCTTAACGCCCCACCATTTCGCGCCTAAAATTTTACTCATCAAACTGCTAATATTGGGAGTATTAATACATAATAAACCGCTGGGCTTCAAAATCCGCCTTATTTCAATCAAAGTTTCCTTAGGGTCTGAAAGGTGCTCAATTGTATCTTTTAAAATTATCGCATCAAAATAATTATCCGGATAATGCGCTTTTTTTAATGTGCCTTCAAAAATATTCTCTAGCCCTAAATTTTCCCGCGCGTGTTCAACAGCCCATTTAGAAATTTCAACCCCATAAACTTCCCATCCATATTTTTTAGCTTCATCTAAGAGAAAACCTGTGGCACAACCGATATCCAAAAGCCTACCCATCTTTTTCCATTTCTTAAAAAAATTCAATATGGGCTGCGCAGACAACCTGCGCCCTTTCTCCTGTGCCAAATAGGACTCATCTACCATTCTAACATAGTTAACCATTAAGTTCCTTATCACGGGCCTTGGATTTACATAGATAAGTCCACAATTACGGCATTGCACAATCTTTAACGGTGAATCTATCCTATGCTCGGTAATCTTGTAACCTTGCATTTGCGCAAAACCCCCAACAGCAGAAGTATTATATAAAACCCTGTAATTTCCCGAACCGCATAAATTGCATTTAATTTTTACTAACATTTTCCTAATGGTATTTTAGCCTATGATATCTATTTGTGTTATGTCTATTCTCTTTAAGGGATCCTCGGATTTGTTTTCGCAAAGTTCGCCGGTTACAAAATTAAAAAACCCCATTTTTATTAAATATCTTCCGGGGGTAAGGCGGCTTGGCAATAAAAGATAAATCTTCTCCTTGATAACCTCACCCGGATGCCAAGCCTGCGTGGGATAAATCCGGTAACAGATAGGCCTTGAGGTGCGATAAACAATCCTGCCTGCTTCGTCTATAAAATCCAAAAATATATTAATATCTTTATCGGTTACTTTAATAGACTGCCAGTAGAGAGACATAGTTAAAACATTTTCCTCTATCCCCTCCAGATCCACCCCTAATAATTTAATTTCATCAGCAACCAAGGAAGTAGCGTAAGTTTTAGGACTGGCAGTGCCTGAGATTAAACTATATAAATAATATTTATCTGGTGTATTTTTTTTAAATAGAACAATCGCATCCTTAACAGCTATTACCCCCCACTCTTTTTTTCCGAAAAAATCCAGTAAATTTTTATAATTATCCAAAGCATAAAAACTAGTAAAGGTAAGCTGATCATTAAAATTTATTAAAGCATATTTTGTATCTTCGGGCAACTTATAAAGTTGCCTTGATAAAGTATGATACCCCATATAAACGTGATGAAAAGAATAAAGCCATTTTCTATGGGCAAGTTGCGGCAAAAACTCAAATGTCGCTACAACAGAAGCTTCGTTTGGTATATTTTTTAATAAAACTATCCTCTCTTTGTCCAGGGCATCTTGCTTAAAAGCAGTGTTAAATTTCCTCCATAAGATAAAGTGTGGCCCAATTCGAATATTAAAACCTAAAGCAATTAAGCAAAAACAAAGCATTAAAAAAAACTGCCTCCTTCGCAAACTATCTTGAGAAAGTAAATTTTTTATTCCGAAAATAAAAGAAAAGAAGATAAACGGGATCATTTCTGCGGCATAGTGATAATATATAGACGTCTCTGTGCCACGCAAAGAAAGCAGGTGTTGCATTAGTAATGGTAAAGCCGGTATTAAGGATAAAGGACTGACAAAAGAGACAAAGGAAAGAGGGCCAAATATATTAATTAAATATAGAATTTTTTCTTTCATGAACATAAATTTTGTCACTGCTATAGGATGGCGAAAGATATTTATAAGAATTTCCGGATAACTCCTGCCTAGATGGCCATAAATAGTAATAAACTGTATCGTATTCTTATTAAAATACGGCATTAACCAAAAAATACAAAAAACAAAATATAATCCTCCCAGAAGGATAGGTAAAATTACCCATTTGAACTTTCTTCTTTTGATTAAAGCATAAAAACCAAGAGCTATTATGGCCAAAGGAATATTCTCCTGGCAAAGCATGGACAAAATCATGAAAACGCTGAAAAAAACAAACCTTTCTTTATAAAAATAATAAAGCGTAAAAAAAAGGAATAAAGTAGCAAATACTGTGGGGTGATATTCAAAAAGGTTGACGTATCCTAAGGCAGGATAAAACAAATAAATGAAGGATACCGCCAATGCCCACCTATAATTCAACACCGACTTTGCCAAAAGATAAAGCGGCCAGGCGCCTAAACCCAGGGCAAAAGCCTGAAGGAACAATAGTGTAAGCGGATGCGGCAGGATCTTATATACAGGCGCGATGAGGAAAGAAACAAAGTGGGCATGATTACCTAAAAAATTGATGCCTAAAACCGAATTGTATAACACCCCCCGTAATAAATTCCATAATACCTGGCTATGAATAGCCAGGTCAAAATCATTATAGGAAAAGGAATAATATTTAAAAACACATCCGCTAAAGAAATAAATTATATAGATTACAATGCCTGCCCATACCAATATTAAAGCGCGATTTTCTCCGGCACTTATATTTAATTTCATAATTCTTTAAAGATATAATTAAAATATTATTATAATTGAGAGTTATTTTAACATAAAATCTGCTGCCCGTAAACAAATGTTAAAAGCTAAGGAAACTTCTACTCTAGCAATAAATAAAGACACAAAAAACCCCGCACTTTCAAAATGAAAATGCGGGGTATTCGATAGTTTTTTTTAACAAACTACTATTTTTTCTTTAATTTGTCAATTATATCCGAGACGAATCTACCTGCTAAATCCCGGCAACCCATACCGAAAGCTAAGGCTACTGCCAAACCGATGCTGGCCAGCACAATATTCATTGCGCTTACTAAAACCGCTCCGATCTGCAGCTGGTCCAGGGTGATTATAATCGCGAAAACAAGGATGGCTACCTGGCCCACCTTACTTAACAGATTTGCCTGGTTCAATCCCAAATTAGCTGCGGCAGTACGAATAATGGAGGCTACAAAAACGGAAATAAACATACCTAAAATCAAGATGATTAAAGCGCCGATGACATTAGGTATATAGCCTACTATTTTGTCTAAAAACGCAGAAACACCTGTTAAGGCTAATATGTCCAAAGAAGAAATCAATACCCCAAGGATGATCACCCAATATACTATTAGCCCGAGGATTTCAGAAAGCGTGTATTTAATCCCGCCTTTAGACAAAAATTCTGCCACCTTGACCTTCTCGGCAACGCTATCCAGGCGAATCGCTTTCAGCACCCTGACCAAGATGCTCTTAATTAACTTGGCCACCAACCATCCAATGACAAAAACGATGATTGCGGC
This sequence comes from Candidatus Omnitrophota bacterium, assembly GCA_003644385.1. Taxonomy (GTDB): domain Bacteria; phylum Omnitrophota; class Gorgyraeia; order Gygaellales; family Profunditerraquicolaceae; genus B70-G16. The sequence goes on along the minus strand of QNCD01000072.1, from coordinate 2,039 downwards.
AAGAAAATTAAGAAAGAAATTCCAGAAGCGTACCAACAGATCCTTCACTGGCATAAAAAACTCCATTCTCCACCTCCTTATTTTCCAATAACTCTATCATAATCATGTGGATATGTCAAGTAAAATATATAGGGACGGTTCTGAAGTCAAAGCAAAACTGTCCCCTTTATGGGGACACTTTTCGATTGGGTTAAGAACCGTCTTGCTATCTGGTTATTTAAGCCAAATCTTCTTTAGTTCCTCGTTTATGCGCTGGCGCTGGGTGTAATTTAGTTCAGCCTTTATGCATTCCCGTTCTTTTTCGGGCTGGTTCCGGGCAGCTTTAGGCAGAATAAACTCCTCAACCCCAATAACTTTGGCACCTAAAACCCTGCTGAATAGCTTTACCTCCTTGTCATCAGAAACTACAATGATATTTCCGGGTTTATCTGCCTTTTCCACCAAATCTTTTATTATTTCATCAGCGCTTTTCTGACAGGAGAAAATTATATTAACCTCCGCAAATCCCTGTTTTAGGCGTAAAGAGTCCGCGTAATAACCGTCAAAAACCACAAAAATCCTGTTTTTTGCACTGCCGGTTAATTTATGTATTTTTATAAATTTAAGAAGGGCAAAACGCGGGTCTTTTATTCTTTTATTCAAGCGGCGGAACTGCACGTGGTTTATTATATTGTTTGCGTCGATGATGTATTGTAAGGACATATATGATGCCTCCGATTACCCCATAAATTAACAGAAATGAAGAAGCCATTAAGGACATCGAAAACGCCAGGTCTTTGCTCACCCCTACTTTGGTAAAATAGAGTACAGAACTAAGGTCTCTTAATCCCAGGCCTCCGATTGATATAGGCAGAAAAGTAATTGCAGTAATTATGGGTATAAAAATAAAGAAATAAAGAACGTTTATCTTGATGCCTAAAGATGAAGCTATCAATAGAAATACTATTGGTTGAATCAGCTGAATAGTTATTGAAAAAAGAAGGTTTTTAAACGCCGTACCGGTATGATGCCTGAAAATATGCATCTCCTGATGTAAATTTTTAATGGCTTCTCTGATTCTACCGGCCTTGGGGGAATGCAGAAGTGTATTTATTTTAGTATAGACAAACCTGTTGAATATTGCCAGGAGAGCCACAATTAAAACCGTGGCTAATATTCCCACTGAAATCAAAATACTCATCTTTTCTTCTCGGCCGATAATCCTATATCCTAACAAAACAGCCATAATCGCCACTAAAACCAAGCCTATGTAACCGCTTAATCTGTCTAAAAGGACAGTAGCAACTATCTCTCGCGGCTTTTTCGTATGCGTAGCTAAATCAATACTGCGCACCAGGTCTCCGCCTATGCTTGTAGGTAAAAACATATTAAAAAATACCCCTCCGGCAAAAGCCATTATCACTCTTTTTAAGGAAAGGTGTATTTTTGTTGTCTTAAGCAGCATCTCCCAGCGAAAAAGACAAAAAACGAAATTTAAGAAGTTAAGCAAAAAAGCTAATGCTAAAAGCGGTAAATTAGCGCTTTTAAGAATTGAAATAAGGTTCTCAATACCAACCTGCCTGAGTAAAAAAAACAGCAAAGCCAAACTGACTGCTATCCTTAAAAATAGCGAAAAAAACTGCTTCAGGCTTTTCATCCTGCCTCTTTAAACTCTTTTCCTGTAAGCCTATTGTAAGCCTCCAGGTATTTCTGACTGGTCTTTTGGATAATTTCTCCGGGGAGGCGGGGTCCAGGCGGGGTTTTATCCCATTCAATAGTCTCAAGATAATCGCGTACAAACTGCTTGTCAAAGCTAAATTGGGGGCGTCCGGCCTCATATTGATCCTTAGGCCAAAAACGGGAGGAATCCGGAGTAAGCGCCTCATCGATTAAGATAAGCTTATCTTTTAAAATACCAAATTCGAATTTTGTATCCGCGATAATAATACCTCTGGTTAAGGCATAAGCAGCGGCTTTTTTATAAATATCCAGGCTGATTTTCTTTAATTTATCTGCGGTCTCTTTGCCGACAGCCTGCTCCACTTCGCACTGGCTTATAT
>QNCD01000071.1 GCA_003644385.1 Candidatus Omnitrophota bacterium | reverse complement strand
ATTTAACGGGGAGGACGAATGTTCAGAGAAAAAATTAAGGTACTTGATTGTACTATCAGAGATGGAGGATTAATTAATAATCATAGTTTCGGCCATCGCTTTGTGCGTGAAGTGTATAAGGCGCTCTCCGAAGCGGGCGTGGATTATATGGAAATAGGATATAAAAATTCCAAAAAGCTTTTTTCAGAAAGTGAATTCGGCACCTGGAAGTTTTGCGATGACGAGGATATAGAAAAAATTATCAATGGTATTGAGTCAAACACCAAGATTGCTATTATGGTTGATGTGGATAGGGTAGATATAGAAGATGTGAAACCGCGAAAAAAAGCCCGGTATCCATGATCAGAGTAGCTTCTTATGTCAAGGATATCGATAAGGCAATTTATCTGGTCAATCATTTTGCTGATAAGGGCTACGAGACTACAGTAAACATCATGGCTATCTCGTGCGCCCTGGATAATGAGTTAAATGAGGCTTTAGGGCAGCTTGAGAAAGGAAGTCAGGCCAAAGTAGTTTATACAGTGGATAGTTTTGGGGCGCTCTATCAGGAAACCACAGAGTTTCTGATTAAGAAAGCTAAGGACATACTTAAAAGTAAAGAGGTAGGTTTCCATGGGCACAATAATCAACAACTTGCTTTTAGTAATACTATTGAGTCAGTTATTCATGATGCCAATTTCATAGATGGAACTGTCTATGGAATCGGTAGAGCGGCCGGAAATTGTCCTCTAGAGTTAATTTTAGGGTTTTTGAAAAATCCAAAGTTTGATATCCGTCCGGTTTTGGGTTTAGTTTCCCGGGAATTTATCCCTTTGCGTGAACAAATAGAATGGGGTTATATTATTCCTTATGCGATTACCGGAATTTTAGACGAGTACCCTCGAGCAGCAATGGCTTTGCGCAAGAGCGAAAAAAAAGAGAATTACCGCGAATTTTACGAAAACCTGGTAGATCAGGCAGTAGAGTAAAAAATGGACGTAACAAAATTTAAGAAGAAGCCTGTAATGGGCATTTTACGCGGAATAACTTTAAACCAGATCGAGCCTTTAATTTCTGCGGTTCTTAAGAGCGGCCTGGAAACGCTGGAGATAGCTATGAACACTAAAGAAGCAACGCAGCTAATCGCAAAGGCAAAAAAATAGCGCAAAGTAAGCTAATGCTTGGTGCAGGTACAGTATTGAGTATGGAAAGTTTAAAAGCTGCTTTAGACGCAGGGGCCAGTTTTATTGTAATGCCGATACTGGTTGAGGATGTTTTAAGGCACTGCGTACAGAATAAGATACCTGTTTTTCCCGGCGCCTTGACCCCGCAGGATATTTACCATGCCTGGCAGGACGGGGCAACCATGGTTAAGGTTTTTCCTGCAAAATGCTTCGGTCCGCAGTATTTCCAGCAGATCAAAGGGCCTTTTAGAGATATAGAGCTTTTAGCCTGTTCGGGAGTTACCCCTAGAAATATGCGAGAATATTTCAATTGCGGAGCGAGTGCAGTTGCATTCGGAGGCAGCGTATTCAAAAAAGAATGGCTGCATAAAAAAGCCTTCGCAAAAATCACCACCGCTATTAAAGCCTACCTTAAAGAACTTGAATGAGGGGGAAGTAATAGAAGATTTGTGTCGATGGCTTAATTTTGTTTTAAGATTATTAAAATTAATAAGGCCTTTATATGTTAGAACATTTAGCTAATATTTTGAATAAGATATCCATTTTTCATCTTAATATATTATTTCTTCTGGGTTTGGCCTTATTTGGAGGAACTATAGGCGGGCGTATCTTTCAAAAATTAAAGATCCCCCAGGTTGTCGGTTATATGGCAATAGGTATTTTAATTGGAGAATCCGGGCTTAAAATTGTCAATCATGATATTACACAAACTTTGCAGCCTTTTAGCTATTTTGCTTTAGGTTTAATCGGATTTATGATTGGAGGTGAACTCAAGAAAGATTTATTGGTTAAATACGGAAAACAGTTTATACACATATTGTTATTCGAGGGGCTTACTGCCTTTATTGCGGTTACTGTTTTTACGACAACTGTAGGCATATTTCTCTTTAAAGACTGGAAACTTTCATTATCGCTGGGGTTATTGTTAGGAGCAATTTCTTCAGCAACAGCTCCGGCGGCAACTACCGAGGTGCTTCGGGAATTTAAGGCAAGAGGGCCTTTAACTAAAACGGTATTAGGAATTGTGGCAATGGATGATGGATTGGCGCTTTTACTTTTTGCTATTGCTTTTAGCGTTGCCGGGAGTTTAATTGGCGGCGTGCATGAGAATACTTTAAGGATATTCATCCATCCTTTTTATGAAATCGGCCTGTCAATAATCATCGGAATTTTATCAGGCTTAGTGCTTAAAGAATTTTTAAAAAAATATTCCGAGAAAGAAAGAATTCTGGTTTTTTCTATCGGAGCGGTTCTTTTAGTTTGCGGATTTGCGTTAGCAATAAATGTAGATATGCTGTTGGCGGTGATGACATTGGGGGCGATTATTTCTAATTCTTTAGCGCAAAAAAGCAAGGAGATATTCAGGTTGCTTTCAGGTTTTACGCCTCCGATATATGTTTTATTTTTTGTATTGGTGGGCGCCGAATTAAATATAAGTTACATGAGTTTCGCTATTTTTCTATTATTGCTTGTTTATCTCATAGGTAGAAGCGCTGGTAAAATGTCAGGGGCAATCATAGGGGCCAGAATATCCAATGCTCCGGAAGCAGTACGCAAGTATTTGCCGTTATGCCTTTTTAGCCAGGCTGGAGTTGCAATTGGCTTGTCAATTTTAGCGAGCAATAACTTTCCCGGAGAGATAGGTAACGCTATTGTAATCGTCATCACTGCTACTGTTTTTATCCTTGAGTTGATCGGACCTTATTTTGTAAAAGTGGCAGTCACTAAAGCCGGAGAGGTCGGCTTGAATATTACAGAAGAAGATTATTTGCAGAAAACAATGGTCAAAGAGGTTATGGATAAAAACCCCCCCTTGATTAAGGTTGATACGCCTTTAGATAAGATTCTAAAGATTTTCAGCCAGACTGCTAATCTATATTACCCTGTAGTGAGCGCTGATGGAAAGCTTTCTGGGATAATAAGTATCGATAGCATAAAGAATATAATTACAGAGAGAGAATTGGCGGGTTTAGTTTTGGCTGCCGACCTGAAGGAGCCCGTAGTCGAGACTATTTCTGAAACCGCTTTGCTTTCTGATGCTCAGAAGATTTTTGAAAAATTCCAAATAGACTACTTACCCGTCATCACTGAAGAAAATAAGATATCCGGCTTTATTGAAAGAAGGATTTTTGACAGAATAGTCTCAACCAAGATCGTAGAATTACAACAGCAATCGGAATTATAACAAAGGACCTGTTTTTATTTGAGCCCAAGAAAACAAGACTATGGCGCCTTTAAGAGTAGTAAGAAAAAAAATCGGAGAATTGCTGATAGAACGCGGTTTGATTACACAGAAACAGCTTGATATCGCTTTAGAAAAACTGAAGAAAAACGGAGGCTATTTGAGCCAGCATTTAATAGCAATGGGTTTCGTTAGCGAAGAAGATATCGCAGTTTGCCTTTCCAACCAATATAACTTTGCTTATTTACCTCTGAAAAATTACACTATCCCGCCGGGGATATTGGATACGATTCCTTTGAAATGGATTAAGATATATACGCTTATTCCTATAGATAAGATTGGCAATATTTTATCTGTAGCCATGGCCGACCCTTTGAACGAGGGGGTAATTCAGATGTTGCAGCAGATCACTAATTGTCAGATCATGGTTTTTATCAGCACATACACCGAGCTAAAAGAAGTGATCAACAGATACTTTGGTGAAAAATTTAAGAATATGGAAGAACATATTATTGGACCGCAAGATTTAGATAAAATCAAGACCGCCAGCCGTTATATCCAGATAAAAGCTTATTTGGGCAATGAGCGCCGGGAGTACGTGAGGTTAGCAAAAGAATTTGATATTTATTTTTATTACCATTCCGTGGCTTACCGCGGAAAAACCAATGATATCAGCTACGGTGGAGTATCTTTTGTTTCGCAGAAAATCAGCCCTAGAGACGTAAGTTTCCTTACCGATGTTTTTATGCCGCTTAACAGCAGTCTTGCCTGTAAGATTTATTTAGAATCCGGTGAAGTGCCTATTGATGCGATAATAAGAGTCTTAAGGGTGCAGGTGCTCCAGGAGGAGTTAAGGGCAGATTCAAAAATAGCACTAGCTCCGAGGTATGAGATAGCCGGAGTATTTGAGTTTATTACTGACGAAGACAGGAAAACCCTATTTTCTCTTTTACAGAAAGGCATAGGCTCATAGAGCAACTAGGCGAAAACTTGGCTTTTGCTAATAAAATTTACTGCTGATTTTATTTATTGGGTTGAAATAAGATAAGAGCTAAAAAGATAGGAAATGCTCATAAAAGAATCTCGAAGATATCAAAGCATCAGCCGCAGTTTCAAGGTAACAGTTGTTACCCTGCTTTTTGCGCTTACCGTTATCCGTCTTTCCTTAGTAGTATATTTTCCCGGCCTTGAAATAATTCCGGACAAATTCTTTCTTCTTGTAATACTCCTTATTCTTTTTTATTTATGGGTCCAGGAATTAATAGATTTCCATAACATATTAGAAATGCATAAGGACTTAAGCCTGGTTCATGAGGAGTTAAAAAATGCCCAGATTGATACCATAGCCGCTTTAATAAAAACAGTGGAAGAAAAAGACTTTTATACCCATGGCCATTCTGAGCGGGTAACGAAAATTGCGCTTAAGATTGCCGAAGAGATGAATTTGAGCGAAGAGGCCAAGAGCATAATCAACAAGGCAGGAATCTTGCACGATATCGGGAAGATTGGCATAAGCGACGCTATACTCAACAAGAAGGAAAAATTAACTCCCGAAGAATGGGAAGAAATTAAGAGGCACCCAGCGAATGCCGTTGCTATTTTACAACCTCTTAAATTTTTATCTTCAGAAAGGGAAATTATTTTACAGCACCACGAGCGTTTTGACGGTAAGGGATATCCCCGGGGTTTAAAGGGCGGCGAAATCTGCCTGGAGGCTAATATTATAGCCGTAGCGGATACGTTTGACGCCATGTATTCTAAAAGAGCTTATAGGGATTCTTTAACCAAGGAAACCATACTTCAAGAACTGCAAAAATCCCGAGGCACACAACATTCTCCGATGGTTATTGATGTTTTTCTGCCGATGCTTGAGAAGGATCCCGAGCTATGGGCAAAATGAAAGAAGACTGAGAGATGCTACTGAAATTATTAGGATGGTTTTGGATTACCAGCGGAGTAATATTTTTAATTAAGCCGGAAATGTTGCGTAAAAGGCTACAGAAAAAAAGCGTAAAAAAATTAAAAAAAATTTTGTTCGCAGTTGTTTTAGCTTTTTCTTTTCTTCTGATCGCAGCTTCCTTAAGGTCGGAGGGAATTTTAGCCAAGGTTATAATGCTTATCGGTATCATCGGCATATTTAAGGGATTCTTTTTATTAAAGGCGAAATCCTCAGACAAGATAATAGAGTGGTATGCAAATCAGTCTTTGATTTTTTTCAGAGTCAGCGCTTGTCTGCAGGTTGTGATCGGTGTATTGATTCTTGTTTTACGCAAGTAAGGTTTTTTAGCAAAAATTTCAGCATGCAGGAACAAAGAAACTATATAAGATACGATGTAGAGGGAAGCGTAAGTCTGAAGCCGCAGGATAATTCCTCGCGCATGATCAAGGCTTATCTTCTCAATCTGAGTTATGACGGGCTAAGTGTATCAGCAAATGAGAAAATAGAAGAGGGCAGTATAGTTGATTTCGAACTGATAATTAAGTTGTGGGCCGAACCCATAATCGGCAAGGGTAAAGTTAAAAGTGCGCAGGAAATAAAGAGATACGAAGGCAGTATTTTTAGATTGGGTATTGAATTTGACAATATAGATAAAGATTCCATTAAAATTGTTTTAAATCAGGTTGTCAGCAGTATTTGTGAGGAAAAAAGAAAAGAAAGAAAATAACTTGCAGAGGAAGGCTTATTCTGCGGTTAGGAATGGCCTAAATGGATAAGAAGAGGTTTCCCTGCGATGAAGACAGGAATGTTCAGTTGCAAGCGAAAAATGCGCATTGCTGGCGCAATATTTTAGTTCAGCGGGATTGGATATAACAGTTGAGCCTTACAGTTGGCAGATAGTATGCTTGAATTTAAAGCTGCCTAAATTAAAAAAAGCACATCCCAGGTTAAAGAAAGATAAGGATGTTAGGTGAAATTGGCATTTAAAACCTATTTGGAGAGACCATGAATAAAATTGGCTATGCGGCATATTGGCTTTTACGCCTGGTATTAATAAGTGTTTTTCTTTACCATGGTTTGACTAAATTCTCTAAAGTCCAGGATTTAGCAAAAATGATGAATATGTCTACGACTGCAGTGATTACTCTGGCTTTAGTGGAGGCAATAGGGGCAATTTTTATTTTTCTCGGCGGTTTTCTTAAAGATTGGGTGACTCGCTTAGGGGCGCTGCTGTTGATTCCGGTTATGGTCGGTGCGATATTTATGGTTCACTGGGGCCAATGGTCTTTTGCGCCAACAGAGCAATATCCCATGGGCGGCATGGAGTTCCAGGTTATGTTACTGGCTGTTCTGCTTTACGTATTAGCCAAAGGAAATAAGTCTTAGAAGGTTATATCAGGCCAGGGTGAATTATGCAGTTTAGCCAGATCAGAAAAGAAATCGACAGCGTTAATTTTGATATTGTGCGTTCTGATGATGATAATTATTTTGAGGCTGTGATTTTAAACGAAGAAACCCCTAACCTGACTTCTAAATTGGAAAGATTTTTTAATCTATCCGTCCCGGATACATTGACTTCGGAAATGAAGAGTGTTGTTGCCAGTTTCGGAGGTATTAGTTACGGGCAGACGCTCTATTTTTCAAGTCAGGATGGTGTGTTTGTTTTTGCCATGCTTTGGCCATGGAGAGATGGCATACATACTACGGTAAAAATAATACAAAGATAGCGCTGTCTTGATTTTTACAGCTAGGGTTTGAATTTCTTTGCTTCATAGCTATACTATAAGAGCGGGGTGGGTTTTATGCAGTTTGCTGAAATCAGGAAGGAGATAAACAGTATTGCTTTTGATAGTCTGCGCACTGACGCAAAGGATTATTTTGAAGCAGTGTTGGTAAACGATCAGATAATGCATCTTACGCCGAGATTGGAAAAATTTTTCAAATCCCCTGTTTGGCCTTCACAAAACAGGCTCCCATCCGCAATAAAAAATATTATTGCCGATTTCGGAGGAATTATGCCCGGCCAGACCCTGTATTTTTTAAGCCAGGATAATAGCCACCTATTTGCCATGCTTTGGCCATGGAGCGACGGCAGGCGCACTACGCTTAAAATCGCTAGAAAATAACCTATAAAGCACTTGAAGTTATTTTCTATACCCTGTATAATATAGCAAACGGGGTTCCATCGCAAAATGAATGATACGAGATAGACACTCTTCTCGGTATGGTGGGTTAGATATTAGGATATACTAAGCCGGCAAAGATGTCAAAAGCAATTTTTATAAGGAATAACTCTATAT
>QNCD01000070.1 GCA_003644385.1 Candidatus Omnitrophota bacterium | reverse complement strand
GTATACTTTATACTTTTACTACTGTTTTGCTGATAGCATTGATTTCGTCGTTAGCTGCCTATGGGTTCTCGCGGCTGCAATTTCCCGGAAAAAATGTTATATTCTATATGTTCCTGGCAGCGATGATGATACCTTTACCGGCAGGGTTTGTTCCGGTATATGTACTCTTGCAGCAATTTGGCCTTCTTAACAGAACAGGCTACGTTCTTGCTATGACAAACGTTGGTTTATCTTTAAGCATTTATCTTTTAAAAACATTTTTCGATCAGTTGCCAAGAGACCTTGAGGATGCAGCCCGCATTGACGGTTGCAGCAAACTCCAAATATGGTGGAACGTATGCTTACCGCTTATGGCACCTGCTTTAGGGGTTGTTATAACCTTTAATGCCCTTACTGTTTGGAATGAATTTGTTCTGGCTTCATTAATATTTACAAACGATAAATTAATGCCTCTTCAAGTTGCATTATATGAGCTCTCTGGAGCCCAGGTTACCCAACACACATTAGTAGTGGCAGCGGTAACCATAACAGCATTGCCAATAATACTTTTATGCATAATGCTACAGAAACAATTTGTCATGGGCTTAACTGCGAGGGCCACTGGGGTATAAACAAAAGGATAAAGGATGAAGGATGAAGGATAAAGGAAGAAGGATAATTTTGATTTTGAGTTTTTTACTTCTAGTTTGCAGCTTGAAGCCTATAGCTTGCTTTGCGCAGAGTTCAGCTGAATATGTAAAAAAAGCCTGGGCAGCATCAGGAAAAAAAGATTTTGATACTGTTTATAAATTAACCTCTGAATGTATTAAAAAATTTTCAGAACTTGCTGACACCTTAGCTGCCACATTAAATGGTTTTCCGCCCAAGAGGGACGAAAACCACTACCGAACCATGAACGACGTAGCAACCTGTTATTTTATAAAAGCTGAAACTCTTATGCGTCAAGGAAAGACCGAAAAAGCAAAAAAAGCCTTCCGCAAAGTCATTGCTAAATATCCTTGGGCACAAAACTTTGACCCCAGAGGCTGGTACTGGTCAATAAAAGAGAAGGCGGAAGTGACCTTGAAAAAGCTGGAAACAGGAAAGATTGAAGAAGAAAACGAAGAAGAGGTGGTGATAACAAAAGTTAAACTGTATGATGCAGGCACGGAGTTTCCTGTGGATTATTCTAAATACGGTAAGTTTCAAAATGTAGGCACTAAAGACTATCGCTATAAAATAGAAGACCCTATTGGCTTAGCAAAAGCAGTGGGTGAAGGCATTTATCCTAATTCAACCTCGCTGAGATTTGATCCAGAATTTGTAAAAATCAAAAAAGATCTCTATAAAATAGACCACTGGGAAATAGCTAACAGCAGGGACTTAAGCACTGCTTTCTACAAATGGAATGTCACGCCTGAACATCCGGCAGTAAAACAATTTACCATTGCTTCTATATTAGAGAAAAGCGGCCTTATAAAACAAGCGGTTAAAGCCTATTATTCGATACTGGTTCATTACCCTCGCAGCTATGGATGGACTTATTGGCATACGCCCTGGTATATCGCAAGAACTTCATTGTACCGGATAAAACATATTCTTAAACAAAAACCGGAATTAGGTTTAAAACTTAAAGATGCTGAAATACAAGTAATAAACGGCTACGACAATAATATACGAAACGATACTTTTATTGTTAACCCAGGTAAATTAGTCCCGTTGTCGTTTTGGGATAAAAAATTTTCCAGAACAAAATGCGGCAGGAAAGAAAGGCTTGGCAAATACGTAATTAAAACCAAAGGTGAAAAAATCCAGCTCGTCAAATATAAAAACGGCCATTGGCAGCTGCTCGTTGAAGAAAAGCCTTTTGTAATTAAAGGTATTACTTATGGGCCTACGAGAGTGGGCGAATCTCCCGACGATGGTACAATACAGAATTGGACAACTCAAGATTTAAACAACAATGGCCTCGTAGATTCTCCTTTTGAGGCTTGGGTAGATAAAAACAGGAATAATGTCCAAGATGAAGGCGAGGAACCTGTGGGAGATTTTAAGCTTATAAAAGAAATGGGTGTGAATGCTATAAGGCTTTATCACCAACCTTTTGAATTAAATAAAGAAATTCTTAGACAAATGCACCAAAAATATGGTATATATATAATAATCGGCGACTTTTTAGGCAAATACGCTCTTGGTAGCGGAGCTGATTGGGAACAAGGCACAGACTACGATAATCCTGTTCACAAAGAAAATATGCTTGCTAGTGTAAAAAAAATGGTTACTGAATTTAAAGACGAACCTTATATTCTTATGTGGCTCCTTGGCAACGAGAATGTATATGGGCTTGGTTGTAATGCCGACAAAAAGCCGAAAAGCTTTTTTAAATTCACTAACGAAGCTGCTAAATTAGTAAAATCTCTGGATCCCTATAATAGGCCAGTGGCCATTGCTTCCGGAGATACTTTATTTTTAGATATATTTGCGAAAAACTGTCCGGAAGTCGATATTTTCGGAACAAATTCTTATAGAGGAAAATATGGTTTTCTTGACCTATGGGATGAAGTAAAACGCCTATGTGATAAACCTGCCATGATTACCGAATACGGTGCTTCTTCCTATGCAAAAGGATATTCACGTCAAGAAGCAGAACAATATCAAGCAGATTATCATAAAGCTTGCTGGGAAGATATACTTTGTAATTCCGCAGGTCTTAAAACTGGAATATCTATCGGCGGGATTGCCTATGAATGGGTAGATGAGTGGTGGAAAGCTTATGAACCAACACACCACGACAAAAAAGGACTTTTCAGTGGGCCGTTCTTAGATGGCTATATGCATGAAGAGTGGCTTGGCTTAACTAGTCAGGGAGACGGTATGAGTTCACCGTATTTGCGTCAGCTTAAAAAATCTTATTACACCTATAAAGAACTCTGGAATTAATATTGTTCATGGTTCGTAGTTCATCGACAAAAACAGAAAAGATGGACTTAAAAATCAATGAGCTATTAACTAAAAAAGGAGGAAAGGTATGAAAAAGGTACTATTAAGCATCGTGTATTTGACTGTTTTTTGTTCTTTGGGATTCCGGGGAATCTGCCAAGAAATGGAATGCCCTAAAGATGTATATGTTTATTCAGACAAGAATGCACCTGGAAATAAATATATTGCTAGCGGTTGGATGGGTGATACCGGCGATATAAGATTTAATGACCAGGAAACTACGGAAGTTGGAGAAGGAACAACTGCCATAAAAATCACCTACACAGCACAAAAATCTCATGGTAATGGCTGGGCTGGAATTTACTGGCAATCAGCTCAAAACAATTGGGGCATGCGCAATACCGGTCTTGATTTAACCGGCTTTAACAAATTGGTATTTAAAGCTAAAGGTAAAGAAGGCGGAGAAATTATTACAAACGCTAAAGCTGGAGGAATCACAACAAACAGCGCAACCGGTGACCCAGTCGAATTTCCAGACACAGTTGATGCAGAATCTGAACCAATAAGACTTACTAACGACTGGCAAGAATACTATATAAATTTAGTAGATACCGATTTATCTTATGTAAACGGGGGTTTTGCTCTAATTTTTAATGCTGACCAAACTGGAGGAGAACAAACGATTTACTTAGATGACATCCGATATACGTACGACCCGGATCTTAGAAAAGAGGTTAACAGTATAAGTTTACCTTTTTATGTTTATGCTGATAGCGGTTCTTTAGATAATCACTTTATTCCCAGCGGCTGGATGCCAGTTACGGCTGCAAGAGATATAAGAATCGACCCCAATTGGAAAAATTCACCTTTTAGTGGCGAAACTTGCATCAGAATAGAATACAAAAATAATTCCGGAACTCGCTGGGCAGGAATTTACTGGCAAAATCCTGCTGGTAACTGGGGCTCTATCTCTAATGCTGGCTATGACTTGCAAGGTGCAACTAAACTTACATTTTGGGCAAGAGGACATCAAGGCGGAGAAGTAATAACCGAATTTAAAATGGGTGGTCTCACAAATGGTGAATACATGGATTCTGACAGTGCAAGTTACGGGTTACCAGTCCAGTTGACTACTGAATGGAAAAAATATGAAATTGATTTACGAGGCAGAGACTTATCCTATGTAATCGGCGGTTTTGCCTGGGCTACAAATATAGATGTGAACAGCCCTGAAGGTATAGTCTTCTATCTCGATGAAATAAGATACGAATAGCAACAATAAGGAATAGCTGATTCTTAACTCTGGAATGAAATCTCTGATTAAACTTTTACTGTTTGTCAGCGTAATATGTTCTTTTTTGACTACAGAAGATTCATATTGCGCAGAAAAAATCGAAATCAAGCCTACAGATAAGGGGGGTTACTCTCTTTACGTAGATGAGGCTCCTTTTTTAATTAAAGCTGTAGGCTACAGTCCTACCCCTATAGGCAAAGGTTATAACTATCAGCTATACACTGATGAAGCCAAACCTTGGCTTATTGATGGAAAATTAATCAAAGAGGCGGGGTTTAACTGCATAAGGCTTTACTCAGCTAACCAAAACCTTAAAGAAGTAAAAGAATTCATACGCCAGATGTATGATGATTTTGGAATTTACACTCTGGTGAGCGACTGGATAGGGCTATGGGACCATCCTCCAGCTAATTATGCCAACCCTGAATTCAAAAAGAAAACTAAAGAAAAAATCTTAAAAATAGTTGACGCCCTTAAGGATGAAAAAGGACTTCTCATGTGGGTACTGGGGAATGAAAATAATTACACTTTTTCAGGCAAAACCGGCTTTTGGACTTCGCCTGAAATAGAAGAAATAGAAACCCCTTATCAAAAACAAAGAAAAAAGGCAGAAATTTACTACTCATTTATAAATGATATAGCCAAATCAATTAAAAAGATTGATAAAAAACACCCTGTTGCTTTAGGAAACGGAGAAGCAAGCTTTCTTGATGTTGCCTCTGGGGTTTGCAAAGACATAGATGTTTTGGCAATAATTATTTATCGGGGTAAATACTTTGGCAACCTCTTTACCAATATCAAACGAATTTTTGACAAACCGATAATTTTATCTGAATTTGGATGTGATTCTTATGATTCCTATAAGCTAGAAGAAAACCAAGAAGCTCAGGCTGAATTTCTACTGTCTCAATGGAAGGACTTGTATGAAAACACTACCTTAAGCACCAACGGTTCTGGTAATTGCCTTGGCGGAGCTATCTTTGAATGGAGCGATGAATGGTGGAAACATATTGAAAGTTACGAGCCAAGTTGGAGCATACACAACACTGAACCTGGGTGGGCTGAAAGTTCCTACTTTTTTGATGCAAGAGCACCAGGCGGCTTTAACATGAACGAAGAATGGTTCGGTATTGTTTCTTTAAGTAAAGAGTTAGAATCTGGCATAAACAAAAGGATTCCCAAAAAAGCCTATTACACATTAAAAAATTATTTCTCCGAAATAAGCAAATCTTCCTCTACGAAAAGCCTTGAAGTTGAGGTCAATATACCTCCTCAATAACTCTTACCTCGCCTAAAAAGACAATACGCCAAAAAACTTAAAGAAAATATTTCTTTATTTTGCTTAATTTGCTATAATAATTTTGATGTATATAATCTCTGCCGAAGGCAGAGCGGCTCAGGCCTGCCTCAAGAAACAAGAGCCTTATTATATTCATCGCATGTAATAGATTGGAAACTAAAGTTGTGTTAAAAGCGCGAAGCACTAAAAGCAAAATAAGCTACTGTAATTAAAAGATGAAGAATTATTGGAATATAGCCCTTAGCCTATCGTTAGTATTGCATGTTGCGATTTTTACGGAATTTTCTCAATCCTTACACAAAACCTTAACAACCGAAAAACCCGCAGAAAAAAAAGAAAAAACCAAAGAGATAAAAATAGTTCCTGAAAAAATAGAAAAAATTACAAAGAAGGAGGTAAGCACTCCTGTAAATACTGCTCCTCCGGTATATACCGAAAATATATTAAGTAAACTCATAGAAAATGATAATTTTTCCCCCTTAGAAAAACCCCAAATCTTCGAAAAAAATATAAAAGAAATTATATTTTCTCAAATTTCCGAAAACAATAAAAGCCTTAAAAAAAATCCTGCTTATATGAGTTATTATCGGCTCATTCGCGAAAAGATAAGGGCTAGCGCTTACCAAAATTACACCACTACCAAAAAAGGAGAAGATATAGTAAACTTTATGATATTGAACAACAGGACCCTACAAAAAATTAATATTAATCCTGGCTCTGTAAGTAGCCGAATCTTACGCAGTATTGCCTTAAAAAGCGTGGAAGAATCAGCACCTTTCCCTGCCTTTCCTGCGGAATTAAGCAAATATTCCCAACTTCAATTCAATATTTCCATATATTTCAAAAGCAATTGATTCTAAGGTGTTATTACTAAGTCAAGATGTTAATTTTTTACAACGTGAAAATGTTAAGTTTTAAACTGTGCATAATTGGTATTCTCTCTGGTTTAAAATGTTTTCAGCTCGTTTCTTGAGCTTATAGATTTTATTGTTCTTTGATAATTTAGCCGAGTGAATAAGCTGATTCTTAAAAAGGATATGGATATCGTTGTTTTCCAGCAGGCAGACATCCACGATACATTTAGCAAAAGATAGACGATGCTTAGAGGGCGGTATTTGGATAACATTGCCTAGTACCTGGATAGTATTGTCGAAATTAACCTTACGCTGGTACTTTTTGCAGAATATCAGGTCAAGATTAGTTTTTAAAGGTAGTGGTTTATAAGAATTTTCTACACCAGTAGTTTTAGCAAAACGTTTATTGTAATAATCAATAAAATAGTTTTGCAGGAACCTATTGGCCTGAGAATAGTTTTTAATATTATGCAGCCTAAGTTCTTTGATAAAGCGGTCCTGGAAGGTTCTGAATAGGCGTTCGATTCTGCCTTTAGCCTGAGGAGAATTAGCCGGTATAAAAGTAATGCCTATCTCCTGCAAGGCTCTTTCAACTTGAGTATCATCTTGCTCCTGAGCCACTTTGACATGTAGGCCTCCATAACGAGTGGTAGTAAAATGACTGGCCTTATCAGCGTATAAAGCAGCAAATAAGCCTTCTTTTTGGATGGTTTTACGTATTACTTCCATGTTGTTAAATACGCCGTCTGAAGGATAAAGCTTAGCAAAAGGTACTTTACTGGTGGCATCGTCAATAGCTGCGGTAAGGAACCACTTTTCTTTGATAAATGGCAGCCAGTTATGTTCGGATGAATCCATCTGGATCAATAATCCGGCACGCGGCATGCGCCGGCGCCTTCTATGAACGAGCTTTTTCTTCTTAGGAACATGGATACGTTCGGATATCAGGATTTGTCTTACAGTTTCATAGGAGAGATTTATTTTATGGTTTTCCTGAAGTTTATCATTGAAATGCCGGATGTTAAAGTCGTAGTAAATATTTCGATAAAGGCTTTTAATTTGCTCTTTTAAACAATCAGGCAGTTTACGGTTAGAAGGCAGCTTGGGCCGGAGGATGCCCTTTATACCTGAGGCTGCAACCTTCTTTTTAAGGCGGGATATATGGACTGGATGACAGCCCAGTAAAACAGCAGCCTCTGTGCCTTTAAGCTCTTTAGCCGCGACCTGTTTTAAAATCTCGTATTTTTTGACATCTTTCATGGTCAAATGGTATTCCATAAGCGTTACCCCCTTCAAAATAGCTTAAAACAGAGGGTATCGCTTGAAAACAGGAAATTAACATTTCTATTTAGTAATTAGTATTAACATTTTTATATTGTAATCACACAAGATGGAAATAACTTGTCTTATCAGCAATATAAATATATAATTAAACCACGTTATTTAACAAGGTGGCAAAGGGGCGGACTCTTCC
>QNCD01000069.1 GCA_003644385.1 Candidatus Omnitrophota bacterium | reverse complement strand
GATTTCTCCTGACCGTCATGATGATGAGCCACCAACAATCACTGATTATCAGGATGGTGATGATACATGGAGAAAGGATAATACAACTGCCTATAATGTTGATTTTAATGATACCGGCGGTTCAAAATTATCAAAATTCCAGGCAAAGGTATATACAGAGCAGAATCAGGGAGGTACAGTTCTTGATGACTGGAGGGATGTGGAAGTTGGAATAAATAGTAATGAATACACAACAAACTGGAGTCTGCCTTCTGCTACCTGGAATAACATGCAGCAGGGATATAATTATGTTTCAATCAAGGCCTTTGATGGAACTGGCAATACAGCTGAAAAGATAGATGCCTTTTATGTTAAGAAGGATACAGGGATACCGTCTATTGGAAATAATGAAGCCGGGGGTGATAATATATGGAGGAAACAGGCAGGGGAGGAGTACGATGTTGATTTCTCCGATTCTTTATCTTTACTGGACAATGCCCAGTATAGTGTGTACTCTTCTACAAACATGCAGGGCACACAACTCATCGACTGGACCAATATCTTTGATAATTTAAATCAGGCAAATTATGTTACAAATTGGCAGGTGCAGTTCAGCTCTTTAACTTCGGGTTATAATTATGTTTCGGTTCAGGTCTTTGACAATGCAGGAAATGTAAAGCAGACCAAAGATGCATTTTACATTAAGAAGGATACAATCAGCCCAACTGTAGAGGATTATCAAGAAGGCGATGACCAATGGCAGAAATCGGCAGGCAAAACCTACGACGTTGATTTTAAGGATATTCACTCATTGCTTGACGATGCCCAGTACAGAGTGTGCACATCAACCAACGGAGTCAATGAAATAATACCATGGACAAATATTTTTATCAATCTTTCTTCAGAGACCTATACAGCAGATTGGGGTTTGGGAGCCGGGAATTGGGATTTATTGCTTGAAGGAGCAACGAACTGGGTCTCTGTAAGGTGCTTTGATGTGGTGAGTAACACAACGACAGTAAATGATATATTCTACATTTTAAAAGACACGACTCCACCAACCATAGATAATAAAGAGGCTGGAGGAGACGATACGTGGAGAACCTCCGCAGGAACAAAATATGATATTGATTTTTATGATTATAGCTCACTCCTTTCCACTGCTTCCTATGCAGTCTATTCTTCAACTGGAAAAGGCGGGGATCTGGTTATTAACTGGACGGAAATATTTAGTTCCACAGGGACAGGTTCGTATACCATTGATTGGGAGGTGGATTTTTCATCTTTGTCTGCGGGCTACAACTATGTTACGGTGAGATGTTACGATGTGGCTGGTAATATAAAAGAGACAGTTGATGCGTTCTATATAAAGAAGTCAACCGAGGTTCCTGTTATTACAAATAATCAGACAGGCGATGATACGTGGAGAAGGGTAAATACAGCAGAGTACGATGTTGATTTTCAGTGGGGCGGCACTGCACTTTTAGATTATTTCCAGACAAAGATTACATCGGGGCCCAATGGAACAGGTGCGGTTATAGACGATTGGCGGGTAGTAATTTCAACAATTAATGATTCCTTTTATGCACTTCCGTGGTCTTTAAAAGATGAGACATGGAATGTACTGTGGTCAAGCAGGAATTGGGTTTCTGTTTCTGTTTATGATGCAGCAGGAATAAGCACAACGTTATTGGGGGCATTCTATGTTATGAAGGATACCTCTCCGCCGGATATAAATAATTATGAGGAAGGGGGAGATGATACATGGAGAACAACCGCTGGAACAACGTATAATGTTGATTTTACAGACAATTTATCCCTCCTGGATAGAGCAGAGTATACAATATGGAATTCCACAGGCCAGACCGGAACACAACTTGTCTACTGGACAAGCCTATCAACTTATCATCCTGTCAATCTATCAACTTATGATACTGATTGGGAGGTTGCATTTTCAAGTTGTGTGGAAGGGTTTAATTATATTTCAGTCAGGGCATGGGACATCGCTGGTTCTACACGGGTAATCCCGGATGCTTTTTTCATTAAAAAGGATACAACACCGCCGATTATCACAGATAATCAGACAGGCGATGATATATGGCGAACAACAGGAGGAACTTCCTATAATGTTGACTTTAAAGATACCGGCTCTCTCCTTAATTATGCGCAATACAGGGTCTGTACATCAACCAACGGAGCTGGCGAAATAATCTCGTGGACAGATATATTTTCCGGGCTTAACCAAGAAGATTATACAGATAACTGGCAGGTAGATTTTAGTTCCTTAACCCAGGGGTATAACTACGTTTCAGTACGAATCGCGGATTACGCTGGATTAACTGCGGAATCCACAGATGTTTTTTATATAAAAAAAGACACCTCTCCACCATCTGTAGTTAATTATCAGACCGGTGACGACATATGGAGAAATGGCCCGGGAACAGCCTATAATGTTGACTTTGAGGATACAGGGTCTCTCCTTTATTCTGCTGAATACTGCGTCTATTCTTCAACTGGAAGGCAGGGTACCCAGGTCCTGGACTGGACAGTTATTGCCACAAACATATCATCCTCAACCTATACAGACAACTGGACCGTCTCCTTTGATAATTTAAGTGAGGGATTTAACTATATCTCTGTCAGGGTGAAGGATAATGCATTGAATGAATTTATTGACGATGATGTTTTCTATATTAAAAAAGATACCACCACTCCGGTTATGGCAAATTATGAGGCTGGCGGTGATGATACATGGAGAAAGAGCCCGGGAACTCTGTACAATATTGACTTTCAAGATTCAGGCGGCTCCCTCCTTAATTATGCCCAGTACAAGGTGTGTTCCTCCACAGGGCAGGTCGGTACAATTATTGACTGGACAGATATTTTAGGGGTATCTGGCGACTCGTTTACAGATGACTGGCAGATTGATTATGCAAACTGCCAGCAGGGATACAATTACATTTCTGTAAGAATATATGACCATGCGGGAAATGTAAAATCCGAGGACGACGCTTTTTATGTGAAAAAAGATAATGTCTATCCGAGTATAACCGATAACCAGGCAGGTGATGATAGTTGGAGAAATGGGCCCGGCAGTACCTATGATGTAGATTTTAATGATGATACCTCTCTTTTACAAGACGCTGAATATATTATATGGTCAGCGCAAAACCAGACAGGGACAAAGATCAAGGACTGGACTGCTATCTTTACTTCAACCAATGTTTCGTCCTATACCTCAGACTGGGAAATAGATTTTTCCACCTGTCCGGAAGGTATAAGCTATGTGTCAGTCAGGGTGAATGATAATGCCTTAAACAGTTCCTCACTCAATGATGTCTTTTATATTAAGAAAGATACCACCCCTCCTACCATTGATGACCAGCAGACAGGAGATGACACCTGGCGGTCATCTAACAGTGGATTCTATAATATCAATTTCAATGATACTGGTGGAAGTAAACTATTCAAATTCCAGACAAAAGTATCAACCGGGCCCAATGAGACTGGCATACTGGTACAGGACTGGACTGATGTTGTGATTAACATTAATGCCGACTCTTATACAACTGACTGGCAGATTCTTAACACCACATTTGATTTGATGAAGCCAGCAACAAACTATGTCTCTGTTAGAGTCTGGGATATAGCCGGTTCAAGTGCCACATTAAATGATGTGTTTTATGTAAAAAAGGATACCTCTGTACCTTCAGTGGTTGATAACCAGGCAGGTGATGATACGTGGAGAAAGGAGCCAGGAACAGCCTATGATGTGGACTTTGAAGATTATGAATCAAACCTATCCACTGCCTCTTACATCGTATATTCTGGTCCGAATAAAACAGGAACGCTTTTAAAGGATTGGACCAATATATTCTCCAATCTTAATCAGCCTTCTTATACAACCGACTGGACCGTTGATTTTGCATCATTAAAAGAAGGTTATAACTATGTTTCCGTTATAGTCTGGGATATGATTGGGAATTATGCTGAAACAGTAGATGCATTCTATGTAAAGAAGGATACCACTCCGCCGGCTTATACAAACACAGAGGCAGGCGGGGATGATACATGGAGGAAGACAGGAAGGGCCTATGATGTGGACTTCCAGGATTCAGCCTCCTTACTCTCAGATGCAAAGTATACGGTATGGACAGGGCCGGGAAGGACAGGTACAGAAAGGAAGGTCCTCACCTCAATACCCGGGGTGGGTGGCTCATCTTATACAACCGACTGGACCATTGATTTTAACAGTTTGCAGGACAGTACAACGAATTATGTTTCTATAGAAATCTACGATGTGGCAGGGAATACAACGACGTTAAATGACGCTTTTTATGTAAAGAAGGATACATCTTCACCAATCATTACAGATAACCAGTCAGGGGATGATAGTTGGCGGAATGCGTCCGGAACAGTTTATGATATTGATTTTGAGGACAGCGGTTCGGGTTTGAGTGGGGCTGAATACACGATATGGACCAACACTGGTCAGACAGGGGTGCAGAAAAAGGCATGGACTCCTATTACTGGTGTATCCGGTTCTTCTTTTACAGGAGACTGGACAGTTGATTTTGATTCCTGCCAGGAAGGGTATAACTATGTATCAGTCAGATGCTGGGATAACCTCTCATCAACGACAACGCTCAATGATGTCTTTTATGTAAAGAAAGATACAACCTCCCCAACCATTGATGACCAGCAGTCAGGAGACGATACTGTTTACACATCCGACCCTGGCCCCATCTTTGATGTGAACTTCAATGATTCTGGAAATTCCCTTCTTGATTATGCCCAGTATGTTGTCTGGACAGGGCCAAATCAGACAGGAACCCAGCTAAAAAGTTGGACAAATGTTTTTACGTCAACGAACGTTGCATCGTATACTGCAGACTGGGGAGTGGACTTTGGAGCACTTCTCCAGACCCCGACAACAAATTATGTTTCTGTCAGGGTATACGACAACGCAGGCAATGCGGGTTCCCTTAACGATGTCTTTTATGTTAAGAAATCTACCCCCACCCCCGTTGTCACTGATAACCAGGATGGCGATGATATATGGCGAAGAGTCTCTGGAACAACCTATAATGTTGACTTTGCATCAAACTCAGTTACGGCGTCCCTGGATTACTTCCAGACTAAAATCTGTTCAGAGCCAAACGAGGGAGGAGTCGTTTATGAAGACTGGACAATCATACAGAGCGCCATAGGTGCACCAACCTATACAACGGATTGGGAGATTCATTTTGCTTCCTGTGTGGAAGGGAACAATTATGTTTCAGTACGAGTCTATGACACAGAAGGCCACAATACAAAGGTTCAGGATGTTTTTTATGTTAAGAAGGATACAACCCCTCCCTCCATAGATGACCAGCAGTCAGGTGATAATAGCTGGAGAAACAGCGCCGGAACAGTCTATAATATTGATTTTAAGGATGCGCCTTCCGGTTCACTCCTTAACTCTGCCCAGTACATTGTAAAATCCCCGACAGGAGCGATTATTATTGACTGGACAGAGATAACCCCTTCAGTGGCTGGTCAGGCAGATTATACGACAGACTGGCAGGTTAATTTTAATTCTCTATGGGAAGATACAACTAATTGGGTCTCAGTGAGAACCACTGATTACGCAGGAAATTCCGCGGAATCCACGGATGTTTTTTACATTAAAAAGGACACTTCCGCGCCATCCGTGGTTAATTATGAGGCTGGAGGGGATGACACATGGCAGATAAGTGCTGGAAGGGCATATAATGTTGACTTTCAAGATTCAGGCGGTTCTCTCCTTAATTATGCACAGTATAAGGTCTGTTCATCAACCGATCAGGTTGGTACAATTATTGACTGGACAGATATCGCTACAAATATAAGTAATCCTTCCTATACAACAGACTGGGAAGTAGCTTTCTCCTCGTTGATCCCCGGATTTAATTACGTTTCAGTAAGGACCGCAGATTATGCAGGAAATTCCGCGGAATCCGTGGATGTTTTTTATATAAAAAAGGATACTTCCGCGCCATCCGTGGTTGATTATCAAGCAGGGGATGAGACGTGGAGAGATGCTGAAGGAACACTTTACAATGTTGATTTTCAGGATACCGGTTCTTCAAAATTAGATAAGGCATACTACATTGTGTATTCTTCGCCCAATTTTCAGGAAACGTTAATTCAGGACTGGACCGAGATATTCTCAAACTTAAATCAGGATGAATATACCAGTGACTGGGAGATAAATTTCTTAAATGCTCAAGAAGGGTACAATTACGTTTCAGTAAGGTGCTGGGATTTTGCAGCCTCAAGTACAACAATAGCTGATGTATTTTATCTCAAAAAAGATACCTTACCTCCCCAGGTAAAGGATTATCAGAGCGGCGATGATATATGGAGGTCTCAGAGCGGAACAACCTATAATGTTGATTTTGAGGATGCAGGTTCTCTCCTTGATTCTATTGAATATACTGTCTGGACCAGCCCAGCCCGTTCAGGAACAGAAGTCAAACCATGGACAATGATTGCTGATACAATCAATGCTTCAGGTTACACGCCGGATTGGGAAGTGGATTTTAATGGTTTGAATAATGGCACCAATTATGTTTCTGTAAGGGCGTATGATAATTTGGGGAAATCTGTTATTCAGGATGATGTGTTTTATATTAGAAAGGATGTTGTTGAGCCCACCATCACGAATAATCAGAGCGGGGACGATACATGGCAGAAGACTGATCCCGGAGCAATTTACGATATTGATTTTGCTGATGCACTCTCCTTGCTTGACTATGCACAATACTCTGTCTACTCTTCAACCTATATAACAGGTATACCAATTGTAGGGTGGACACAGATTTTCTCTTCTACAGGCACCCCTTCCTATACAGATGATTGGTCTATTGATTTCGCTCAGCTACCCTCAGGGTATAACTATGTTATGGCCAGGGTTAGGGACCATGCAGGGAATATGAAGACGCAATCCAACTATTTGTTTTATGTGAAAAAGGATACAGAGGCCCCTTCTGTGACTGATTATCAGTCAGGTGATGAGATATGGAGAAAGACAGGAGGAACAACATATAATGTGGATTTTGGAGACGATAAATCCCTCCTTGATTATGTTCAGTACAAGGTTACATCATCCACAGGGGGATTGATTATAGACTGGACAGATATTGCCGCCAACATTAATAGCTCTTCTTATACATTAGACTGGGAGGTAACACCGTTTGATTCTCTTAAATCCAGCTACAATTATGTGTCAGTAAGAGCATTTGACAATTTAGGGAATAACAGAGAATCAAGCAATGTGTTCTTTATTAAGAAGGACACTTCCATACCATCCATTATTGATTATCAATCTGGAGATGATACGTGGAGGGCTCAAGCAGGAACAACCTATGATGTTGATTTTGAGGATGACCTCTCGGGCCTCAATTCAGCTCAGTATATAATATATCCGTCCAGTGGTATGCAGGGGACACCTTTAAGTGACTGGACAGATATCTCGGGTGTTTCCGGTAATTCATTTACTACTGACTGGCAGATTAACTTTACCCTTTGTCAGCAGGGAACCTCATGGATTTCAGTAAGGGTCTATGATGTTGTTGGCTCATCAAATTCTATGACCGATGCCTTTTATGTGAGAAAGGATATCACGGTTCCAACCTATACGGACAATCAGCTGGGAGATGATGAATGGAGGTCCCAGCCAGGGACAACCTATGATGTTGACTTTGCAGACACCGGAGGTTCTTTACTTGATTACTCGCAGTACAAAGTCTATGATGGAACAAATCCAGTGACAAGTAATGTGGTTATAGACTGGACAGATATCGCTACAAATATTAATGCTTCAGGATATACAACTGACTGGGAAGTAAATTTTGATAATCTTCTTAATGAAGCATATAACTAT
>QNCD01000068.1 GCA_003644385.1 Candidatus Omnitrophota bacterium | reverse complement strand
TCCTATAAGAATAACGTTTTTGAGAACACCTGCTTTCTTCAGTCTCTTTAAAACATTAATACATAAATCAAACTGATTCTTTTCCACGCAAAGCGCTCCTTAAAAATCTGATTTGCTTTTTAACCTGAGATAATAATTTTCGATATTTAGCTCTATACTCTTTTGCTTCTTTATATTTTTTTATTTCTTCCTTGGAAACTTTACCTTTATATATAAATTTTACTTTACCCTTTTCCCGTAATAAAAGATAATAATACTCATGGCCCTTAATCTTCTTTTTAATTAGACTGCCTTTTGGCAGTTTCGCTAATTCGCGCTCGTATCCTTTTTTCATGCGCAGAGAATTTTCGAGCTCTTCTTTTAAAACACCTTTTATCACTCCCATATCAGGTTCCCCATTAAGTTAAATTAGTTACCATACTAACTGCTAAATAGTATATCATGTATGGTAACCAACGTCAAACAAAAAGTTACCATACTATTGA
The DNA here is from genome assembly GCA_003644385.1 of Candidatus Omnitrophota bacterium. Taxonomy (GTDB): domain Bacteria; phylum Omnitrophota; class Gorgyraeia; order Gygaellales; family Profunditerraquicolaceae; genus B70-G16. The sequence continues at coordinate 7,613 of QNCD01000068.1, read as the reverse complement.
TAATATTTTACTTATTGTATGGTAACTTGCCAACATATTAGTCATAAAATGCTATTCAGCAGTATGTAACATTTCGAGAAATTGGTTATAAATAATAGTGATTTCGTAACTTATTTATTTAAAAGCGCCTATCTTCTTTAATATTCCTAATATCGTCTCTCGGTACTTACACCAACGGTCAGCCGAAAGTCCGGATATAGACTTTTTGCATAGAAGCTATTATAGCAAAAAGAGGTTATCTTGGGTAGGGGGATTAATGTCGGCGGCGAAAAATTCATAAAAGGTGTTTTTTGCTTCCTCTTTTAAGAGATAAGCAGGCACACAAAGGGCGATGCGCAAATCCGAAGGATTGAAGCCGCCCGACTGTGACTGCTAAGGGAGGAAAACGCCCAAATTGTTTCTGTTCTATCATCATTATTATTTAAACCAATTTTTCGCCTTAAGGCAAATTCGTACTAACATAAGCACCACCGGTACCTCTATTAATACTCCAACAACAGTTGCAAGTGAAGCGCCAGATGACAACCCAAAAAGTATTGTTGATGTGGCTATAGCAACTTCAAAATGATTACTGGCACCTATCAATGCCGAAGGTGCGGCATCTCTGTAAGATAACTTTAGCCATCTAGCCATAACATATGTTATTCCGAAAATAAAGCATGTCTGAATAAAAAGAGGTATGGCTATAAGAAAAATTATCTGCGGTTGGCTTATAATCAAATCGCCTTTAAAAGAAAATAGAAAAATTAACGTAACGAGCAGGGCGCCTATCGAAACTTCGGTAAGATAATGTATTAATTTCTCCTCAAACCACTTAAAGCCTTTCTTGGCGATAATCCATTTTCTTGAGTGATACCCTAAAACCAACGGTAAACCAACATAAATAATCACCGATAAAACAATTGTCTGCCAGGGGATAGGCATTTTATTTACACCTAACAGCCAACCGCCTAATGGAGCATATAGGAACAGCATAGTTAATGAGTTTATAGCCACCATAACAAGCGTATGCCCATCGTTTCCTTTAGATAGATGTCCCCATATCAAGACCATTGCCGTGCAGGGTGCGATTCCTAACAGGATACATCCTGAAATATACGATCGATAAAGCTCGACCTAGCTTCCGCCTTTTACAATCTCAAACCCAGGAAGCCAACCTTTAAAAAATACGCCTAAAAAAAGGCTCGCAATCGCGAGCATTGTAAAGGGCTTGACGCACCAATTAACAAATAATGTCAAAACAACCGGCTTTGGGGTCTTTCCCGCTTTTATCACTTCGGCAAAATCAATTTTTACCATAATTGGATACATCATGAAAAACAGGCAAATTGCTATCGGAATAGAAATTTGATATACCGAGAAATTATCGAGCGTAACCGCAAATTCCGGGAACAATTTCCCGAGTAGAATCCCCATTCCTATACAGCCGATTACCCAAAGCGTGAGATACTTCTCAAAAAAGCTTAACCGGCGTTCTTCATAAATAATATGCTCCATTTTAACTCCTTAAAATAATCGCAGAATATAAACACCTGTATAATATAACCCTACAAGAATAAAAATACCCCCTGTAATCCTGCGGGTATATAATTCCAGCTTCCTAATCTTATGAAACCAGTGACTCATTGAAGTCACACCCAACGCAACCGCAACGGCAAGTCCCAAAACCGGAAGCCCTGTCCCTATCCCATAAATAAAAGGTAAAAGTGATCCCCCCTTACTATTGAGTGCCAAAGGAATAAGACTGCCGAAAAACAACGCCGCTGAAACCGGACAAAAAGCTAACGCGAAAAGCAACCCCAATAAAAAAGCCCCCGGAGCGCCGGATTCCATAAACTTGTTGAGATGTTTTTGAGAAAGCGAAATCCCAGGCAATTTCACAGTGATTATTTCCAACAAAAACAATCCGGTGATTATCAATAGGGGCCCTAAGGCCCTAACCATATACTTCTGCAGGAACTGCGCGACCTGTGGAACGCTTAAAAGAGAACTGATAATAATCCACCCCAAAGCCGCATACGCAACCATTCTGCCGAGGGTATAGGCAAATCCTGAAAGAAAGACCATGAATGGATGCGCAATCTTTTTTGAAAGAAACGATACTACAGCAATATTTGTCGCCAAAAGGCACGGGCTAATTGATGTCAATATCCCCAGCCAGGCGGCTGAACAGAAAACGATTAATAATTCCATCATTGAGCTTCCTTCATAAAGGCATTTATCTCTCCATTAACATAATCAATGGACTTCTGCTTATTTCGGGCGAATTGCCAAATCTTATCGAGATTTTTTGATTTAACCTCTTTGCCGTCCTTGATCAGAGATAGGATGAGCGACTTGGTATAAAGTTTATAGTCCTCCACAAAATGTTCGTTACCCCGCTCCTCAACGTTAATAGCTTTAAATTCAAGCCTGCCTGAAGCAAGGTCGTCTTTAAAATTCGCCTCTATCGCTTCTCTGGAATATTTCTCCATGTTAGTGCAAGTAAAACAACGGAAAGAACCGTGAAAATAATAAGCAATAACCTTGTCTCTCGGTTTATCTTCTATCGCAATAGCTGATGAGGTACTAATTACCGCAACAGCCGCCAGAATTACGAGAAATATTTTCTTCAACTTTGCCTCCTGTGATTTTTGATGCCGCTTTTTCGATTGCTTCTTCATCAAGTTTTGTCTTGCCTTTTTCAAATCCAAGGTTTTTTAAGTTATACGAGATCGGCGTAAATCCTGCATGCTCAAGAATCTTCTTTGAGCACAAAACCCGACAGCCGTCAATAGCTATAATCTTATTCGCCGCTTTAGCAGGCTCGATCATTCCCGGAATATGCGCCCCTATGCCCGCAAGACAAAACATTTTCGCCTGTCCGCAATTAGCTATCTTGCGAGCAACGCGGTCGGATAATTCTCCGACATCAGAAGCCCCTGAGCAAGGAAATATCAATACACCTGCCTCCTGACACATGCAGTTATTTTGAGTCATCCAATCCCCCTTATTTTGAAATCAATTTCTTAATCTCGTCCTTACTTAATACTTTCCCTGCCGAAACCACCTTACCGTCAATGGCAAGAGCTGGCGTTATCATCACGCCGTATTCTGTAATTTTGTCGATGTCAGTAACTTTGCCAATCTCGGCTTGAACATTTAGTTCCTTTACTGCTTGCTCGGCATTTGCGGTTAGTTGTTTGCACTTAAGACACCCTATACCAAGAATTTCTATCTTCATTTCTTACCCCTTTCCTTCAACCTTCTAATCAAATCCTGCATTTTTTCTAACGCCTCTTTTTCTTTCTCGTTCTTAGGCCCGTAAGCAGGGTTGGTGATTTTCCATGTTATAACATTACAAATAGGTTCTGCATTATACGCGCCCATATCCCAAAGTTCGTAATCTTTAAACCGGGTCGGTTTTCCCTGATAACAGCTCCAAACAGCATTTCTTATAACCTCGGGGGAGCCTTCGTTTACAAGATTGATGAGTTTCGTTTGTTCAATAAATCTTTGAATGGATTCCTGCGGAATGTTAAAAAGAAAGGCTACAGGAGCTTCTGTGCCAATAATCTTTCTATCCTTATCTATACCGTTTTTATAAAGCGCTTGTATGGCGCTACCCACATGATAACCCGGGGTCTCAGGCCCACATACTATCAAATACCGAATATTTTGGATTAGCGATAATATTACAAATTACCTTCTCAAAACCCACATTTTCTTTCTGAAGCGTTCCTGATAATGCCGCGCCAGTCTCTAACCCTACCCTCACAAGCTCTTCTATCGATTTGGGTGTTTCTTCTCTCTTCCACTTTAATATTACACAAACCGCAACCGGAGAATAATCATCCCCCCTTAAATAACATCCTTCCTCTGGAGGATATTCTCTTGGAACCGAAATTTTTCTTATCTTTCCATTGTCCATTTATTAATTTGCAACCGCCCCAAAAATAATTCCTGTAATCGTAGCCATTATTACAACGAGACTCACATAAACAACCGTCTTTTTAGTTCCAATAACTCCTCTAATGACAAGCATATTCGGCAAACTCAACGCGGGACCAGCCAAAAGAAGAGCCAAAGCGGGCCCTTTGCCCATCCCCGCACCAATAAGGCCTTGTAGAATGGGGACCTCGGTAAGGGTAGCAAAATACATAAACGCTGCGACTATTGCGGCAAAGAAATTCGACAAAAGTGAATTCCCGCCAACGGCCTTCTCAATAATCCATGAAGGAATAAATCCTTCGTGTCCCGGCCTGCCTAACAATAGACCGGCAACAATGACGCCTGCCAGCAAAAGCGGCATTATCTGCTTTGCGAATGTCCAGGAAGCGGAAGTCCAACTTGTGATTTCATTTTTCTTAAACCATCTGGTAAGCATAATACCTATTAGGGCGAGAAACCCTATAGATAGATACCATTTGATTGAGTAAATAAAAGCCCATAGCCCAGTTTCGGTATCCGACTTTGCCCAGTTAGCGAATACTAGGAATCCAACCATAGCAGCAAAATATAATCCATTCTGGAAGAGCGCTCTTTCTTTTGCTTCTTCTCCTATTGCAAGATCCCCTGTAGCGGTTCTTGCTCTTTCTTCCTTAATAAATATGAAGTGCATCAAAAGCCCTACTATTACGCTAAAGAGTATAGCTCCAATAGCTCTTGCAAGACCAAGCTCCCAACCGAGTATGCGCGCAGTCATAATAATTGCTAATACATTGATTGCTGGACCTGAGTAAAGAAATGCTGTAGCAGGGCCTAAGCCAGCTCCTCTTTTATATATCCCTGAAAATAATGGTAAGACTGTGCAAGAACAAACAGCGAGTATAGTTCCGGAAACAGACGCCACGCCATAGGCAAGTATTTTATTTGCTTTTGCCCCAAAATACTTGATTACTGATGCCTGACTGATAAATACCGAAATTGCACCCGCTATAAAAAATGCAGGAATCAAACACAGCAATACATGCTCGCGGGCATACCAGCGCACTAATGCAAGGGCTTCAAAAATCGGGTTTCTGAAAGGCAGAAGCTCTACCGGCAGATAAAAACAAGCAAGAAAGGCCGCGGCCATTAACAAAAATCTATGTTTCTCTTTCATCTTTTTCTCTTTTCTATAATTTGGCAACGTCCGCCCTCTATTCGTATCGCTTTTATGTTCACCAGGGCATCGGCTATTTTTTTATTTGCTGAATCTAGAATACGCGATATCGTTGAGCGATGAACCTTCATTAGCTTGGCCGTTTCTTCCTGCTCCAACCCTTCTAAATAAGACAGCCTTATGGCCTCGAACTCGTCCAGCGTCATGGTAACGCCTTCCAGTTTGTTTAGCGGCTTGCATTGTGGCCGAAAGCACCTTTCTCCCGGCTCGCATTTTACCCATCTTGTTTTCTTTGGCCTCACGGCAACACTCCTATTTTGCACATATGTGCATTATATAGGTAAAAAAATACTTTGTCAATAGCTCATTTTATTTCTACCTTTGCAGGCTTTAATCTCTTTAAGCTTGATAATCTCTCTGATGCGCTCTTCGGTCAACCCTGCTCTCTTAGCAACGTCTTCTACTGTTAGACAATTATTGATATCCATTTTTATCCACTATATTGATTTCTTACCATTCCTTACAATCCCATATGCTGTCACAAACACACAGATATGTCAACTTGACACTAGAATAAAAGGTGAAAATAGCAAGATATTCTCAAAAAGACCGTATCTTTTCTTTTATGGCTGGTATGCAGTATGGGGGTGCACTAAGACAGGAAATACCCACATTTATCAATTTGCTTGTCCACTTAGTATCATTAGCAAGCTCTCCGCAGATGTATATATCTTTTCTGCTATTTTCCATTTTTTCGATTATTTGCTTTATGAGCTTGAAAACTAACTCATAGCCTTTACTATAATAATGAGAAACTTCTGGATTTTCCCGGCACGCTACCATAATTCAGTGATTACCTCACCCTCGGGAGGAAGTTTCCTGGCTGACATATAAAGCTACTCCAATCTTACCAGCCCTATACCATCGCAGTTATTCTCACGCGCTACCTGAAATCCGCTTCAAAATACGCGTTAGCATATACCTTTATACGCTTTCCTTCTTTGGTTTTTACACGTCTGCTGGCATGTTTACGTATTTTGTCGTGGGCTTGCTTCTGTTTAGACTTTTTAGTTATACGTTCAGCGATGTCCTTCTTGGTGGGGTTTACGATTATTATTCCAGTATTCCCGTCCAACAACAACTTCTCACCGGGCTTAATTTTATCCAAAGGCTTGTTTAAATTTGTGACTCAGGTAATGCCGAACTATTTAGCCAGAATGGCACTGTGGGAAAATTTGCTGCCTTTTTCTACAATAATTCCTTTCAGGTTTTTCTTTTTTTATATGCACAGTATCTGACGGAAACAGCCTTCTGGCAATAACAATACTGTTTTCAGGCAAATCAGCTAAAGGGTTCCATTATATCCGGAAAGAATTCTCAATATCCGTAACCCGAGATCTTCAATATCGTCGACCTTGGAACTAATTATCTCACTATCTGATAATCGCAATTTTTAGGATAACCTTCTAAACATATTCCTGATTGCTTGTTCAGCGTTAATATGCTGATCATCAAGTTCATCCTTCAGCTCTTTTTTATGCTGCCTGTCATTTACCATTTCCTTCTGAGCCATAAAAATACCTCTGGCGGCAACATTGTTGTCTCGGAGCGCGCCTCATCAGTCATTGTTTGCATATCGTCGGAGACATGCGATATCGCAGTTGAAATACGGCGCATTTCGTCATCCAAGCTTTTACCTGCAACGCTCCGCACTTACTGTATTTCTTTACAAAATGTCTTCATAAAAACACCCCTCCGACGGCAACTCCGCTTGATAAAGGCGTACCATAGATAATCGACATCCCCCTTTTTTGTTATTGCTATTCACGATTTATTCTTCCACCAGTCCGCACCATCGTCTTCTTTAAAAACATCAAATATCTCCGGGAATATTACGTTGAAGTGGATAAACAGATAACCCAGGGTAGTCTTAAAGTCCTTAGATCTTTGCTCTTTCTTCAGATTATCAAGAAAATCATCGCTTAATTCCGGATAAAATTCTTTAAGTATTCTTTTTAACTTACGCGACGCCTCTCGCTTTGAAGTTCTTTTTGACGGCAATGTTATTATTTTCCTCGCGCATCTTCTACAAAAAAAGTCGATATTTCTGCACTCAATACACTCTGCTATGAAAAATTTATGTATGTCGAATTTTGTCTTGCATAAGGCACATTTGACTTTTGTGTTGCACTTAAAGCACATATTTATGGTTTTGTTGGACACGGTTCGCGTGCATAACGGGTCCTTTGGGAAATACATTTTGCCGCAAATTGAACACTCAAGAGGAAGAGACGAACGATAAGGAATGTTTTCTATTTCCTTGCCTATATACCTGTGCTTTCGACATTTTAAGTCCTTTCTTATCATTTTGTCGCCACCTCCATGATCTCGGTCATCCGCTTAATAAAATCAGCCGATGACGTTAAATTTCCTTCCGCAAGCAACGCTCCTTCATATAATTGCTCTACGCATTTCTTAATCAAAGGATTATTAGCGTCAGCTATGTACATTCTGGACAAGTTATTTATTA
>QNCD01000067.1 GCA_003644385.1 Candidatus Omnitrophota bacterium | reverse complement strand
TATGCAGGTACCAGAATTTCTCCAGGATTATTGCAAATGCGAAAATCGAACATAGTAATATCGGCCACATTACCGGCCCGCCGGCAGAAAAAATCTGCCATAAACTCATTCTGTAAAGATCCATTGCCTCTGGCCTCCTTTTTTAAAAATTAATTATGCCCGCCTTAATCAAATCTATGCGCTCCCGGGCAAATTTTGCTTCTTCAATATCCATGGCGGCAATTTTATTGTAAATACCCACCGCCTCTTGAAAGTTAGCCTGGTCTTCGTAAATCTTGGCGATACGTAAAAGCGCCTTTACCAAAAACGGGTTATTCTGCTGCTGCGAAGAAACTGCTTTTTTATATTCCTGAACAGCAGCGGTAAAATCACCCTGCTCCTGCAAAACTTCCGCGATCTTAAAACGAATAGCTGCTATTTCTTCAGTTGGCAATACCTTAAGGCACTTGCGGTAATATTCCAGGGCTCGCTGGTAATTTCCCGTTTTCTGATAAACAGCTGCCATTTTCGGGTAAAGTAATGGTGCTGAATCCCGATCTTCAGCTAACCTTTTATTATAAATTTCCAGAGCTAAATCTGATTTATCTTGTTTTAAATAAATATCCGCCAGGGCAATGCTTGCCTGGGTTGTAACTTGGGGGTTAGCGGAATTAAGCGCATTCTTAAAATTTTCCATTGCCTTATCTAAATCGTTTTTTTTCAGATAACTCCTGCCTAAAACATAATAAGCCTCAAAAGCCAGATTACTCTCGGGAAAATCCCGGATCAACGAATTAAAGTAACGCTTCGCTAAATCCAGATCATTACGCCTGTAATAATATTCTCCCAGCCACCACATAATCTCCGGGCTTAATTCTGAATCCGGATATTTAGCCCTGAGCACCTTAAACCTTGCCGCCGCCTCTTTCTCCCGACCCATTTGATAATAAGAATCTGCGATTTGGTACTCTGCCTTTTGTACAACCTCCTCCTTAAAATCCCTCATCCTGATTATTTGCTTAAAGACCTCTATAGCCCTGTCGAATTCACCTAAATTATACAGGCTTATCCCCAGCAAGTAAAGGGCTTCGCTTCTTAATTTACTTTCCCTAAATTCCTGCTGGAATTTTTTAAAAACCTCCGTACTGGAATTATAGTCCTCCTTTTGAAAATAAGCTGAACCTGTCAAAAAAAAAGCCTCATCCAGAAATTCAGATTCCGGGAAACTTATCCTTAGCCCGGTTAAGGTTTTGATAGCGTTATCATATTCTAGATTACTTAAAAAAGCCAGACCCAGCTGGTACTGAATATAATCCGCATAGGAATTATCCGGAAACTGCTTTAATATAGCACTATAAACCTCGATTGCTTTAGAATATTCTGCAATATCCCGGTAAGTATCCGCAATATGAGTTAAGGCGCTGACTTTAACGCTTGCGTCTTTGCTATTATTAACTACTTTTTGAAATTCGGCAACGGCTTGTTGAAATTGTCTCTCCTCTAAGAATGCCAGGGCGAGGCCGAAATTTATTTTATTGACGACTTCCTGCGGAATATCATCCGTTACTTTTTCTAATGCCTCTTTATATATGCCTATAGCGCGTTTTGCATCCCCTTGGTTATAAATTGAATCTGCCTTGCCTAGATAAGCCTGTATTAAGGTAAGGGGGTTTTGCGTACTATTTATCAATCCTGAGTATAAGTCTGCTGCCTTTTTAAACTCGTTAGTTTCGAAAAATAATATTGCCTCTCCCAAAATCAGGAATTCCCTGCTTTTCTCCCCGAGTACCTGCGTGTCGATCTCTCTAAAATACTCCCCGGCTTTATCATATTGTTTTAACTTTAACTGTGCCCAGGCCAGGCCGAGCCGGGATAAAGCTTTAAGTTGATTGTCTTTAGATCCTGAGAGGACCTGTGTATAACACTTCGCTGCTTGCTGGAAATTATCCAGGTAATAATTTGCTTCCGCTAAGTAAAAATAAAAATAAGCCGATTTAGCCTGATCTTTTGAATATAGCTTAAGGTAGCCCTGAGCCCTCTCTTTTAGCTGTTTGTATTCGCCCAAATTATAAAGACATTCTATTATTTTAATCCGGCCTTCATCTGAAAAATCATAGCCGGAATAGAGTTTTTCCAGAACTTGGAAGTATTTTACCGCCTGAGCAAATTCATTTTCCTGAAAAGCTGCCCAACCAAGGGAATAATAAGAATAAGGCGCATAGGAAGAAATAGGAAATTCATCGATTATTTTCTTATAATAAAAGCTTGCCTTCTCATAATTATTTCCTTTGAAATATACCTCTGCAATGCGGTAAAGTACTGCATCCCTGATTTCTGCGGCCTCAGGAGACTCCAGCAATTCTTCGAATTTTGAAAGCGCATCCAAAAACCTGTTTTGATAAAAATAACACTCCCCGATTAATAACTCTGCCTGGCTGGCACTTTTAGAGTCAGGGTAATTTTTAAGGAAACGCTCCAGAAGCCCCAAACTTACCTCATAAAAACCGTCCTCACAAGCTTTCTTGGCTACGAACAATGCCTCCTCTTCTTTACCATCCTGGGCATATAAAACAAAATTACAAAAGCCAAACGCCAAATTCCAAAAAATAAAAAATAAGCAAATAGATAATACTCGATACTTAACACTTTTATAATTTGGGATTTGGGATTTGCCTGCCTGCCGGACAGGCAGGGGATTTATTTTGGATTTTGGATTTTGGATTTTGGATTTATACATGGCTAACCACTAGCCTAATAATATGTATTCAAGCGTCCTTTAATATGTCCTTCAAAAATGCGCCGGTATATGATTTCTTGTTTTTGACTAATTCCTCAGGGCTGCCGCAGGCAACAACTTCTCCGCCCCTGTCTCCGCCCTCCGGGCCTAAATCAAGTATGTAATCGCAGCACTTGATTACCTCTAAATTATGCTCAATCACAATCACTGTATTTCCCTTGTCTACCAACTTTTGTAAAACTGACAGCAGTTTATCGACATCGGCAAAGTGTAAACCTGTGGTTGGCTCATCTAGAATATAGAGAGTCTTTCCCGTAGAGCGCTTACTTAATTCAGCGGAAAGCTTAACCCGCTGGGCTTCTCCTCCAGAAAGCGTAGTTGCGGATTGTCCCAGCTGAATATAACCTAACCCGACATCATTAATGCGGCTAAGCACAGCAGATATCTTCGGTATATTTGCGAATAGATTTAACGCTTCTTCTACGCTCATATCCAAAACATCAGCAATAGACTTTCCTTTATATTTCACTTGGAGTGTAGCTTGATTAAAACGTTGGCCCTTACAAACTTCACACTTAACGTAGACATCGGGTAGAAAATGCATCTCAATTTTCTTTATACCGTCTCCTGAACAGGCTTCGCAGCGGCCGCCTTTTACGTTAAAAGAAAACCTTCCCGGAGGAAATCCGCGCAAGCGCGCTTCGGGTAATTTACTGAATAATTCCCGTATATGGGTAAAGACTCCGGTATAGGTGGCGGGATTTGAACGGGGAGTTCTTCCGATAGGAGATTGGTCTACTACAATAATTTTATCGATAAGTTCTGCACCGTTTATTCTTTCATGCCGGCCGGGCTTTTCCTTTGATTTATAAAGCTTCTGCGCCAGGCCGCGGTATAATATCTCATCAATCAAAGTAGATTTTCCGGAACCTGAGACTCCGGTTACGCCAACAAACACACCCAAAGGGAATCTGACATCGATATTCTTTAGATTGTGTTCTTCTGCCCCCTTCACCTCTATAAACCTGTTGTTTTTAAAATTTCTGCGCTTTGAAGGAACTTCTATCTTTAATTCTTTCTTTAAATATTTAGCAGTAAGTGAAGCGGAACAGCTAAGCAACTTATCTTTACTTCCGGCAAAAATAACCTCTCCTCCATGCCTGCCTGCTTGCGGGCCCAAATCTACGATAAAGTCTGCCTGGCGTATTGTAGCCTCATCGTGCTCTATAACTATTAAAGTATTTCCCATGTCTCTTAATGCCTTAAGTGTCGAAAGTAACTTTCTGTTATCTCTCTGATGCAGCCCGATGCTCGGTTCGTCTAAAATATATAATACTCCTACCAGGCCGGAACCTACCTGCGTAGCCAGGCGGATCCTCTGCGCCTCTCCACCGGCCAGAGTAGAACTGCGGCGGTCCAGGGTTAAATAATCCAGGCCTACGTCTGTACAGAATTTTAACCTCTGGATTATTTCTTTTAAGACCTGTCTGGCGATTATTTTCTGCCGTGCGTTTAGTTTCAAATTCAGAAAGAAATCATGTGCTTCTTTAATCTGCATCTGGGAAACCTGCCAGATATTCTTGTTGTTAATAGTAATTGCCAAACTCTCTTTTTTTAATCTTGCTCCTTTGCATGCCGGACAGGGTAAACTGGACATAAAACGGGAAATCTCTTCTTTTAAATAATCGCTTTTTGTCTGACGAAAGAGCCGCATCAAATGCGGAATTACCCCCTCAAAAGGCTTACCTTCAATATATTCGCCTGTCCCGTAAAGTATTGCCTGGCGCACTCTTTTGCTTAATTTTTTGAATGGCGCATCTAAATCAAACCCCATCTGCTCTGATAATTCCCGGATTAACCAGCGGTAATAAAGAATATAACCCTTGCCCCCTCTTTTCCATGCTTCGATTGCTCCGGCATTAATAGATTTGTCTTTATCAGGAATAACCAGGTCCGGATCAAATTCCAATTTTGTTCCCAGGCCATTACATTCAGGACAGGCGCCGTAAGGCGAATTGAATGAAAAGATCCTCGGCTGGACCTCGGGAATACTTACCCCGCATTTTGCGCAGACATACTCTTCGCTAAATATTTGGTGTTTGGTGTTTGGTGTTTGGTGTTTTCCATTATTCCCAGTACTAATCATCACGATGCCTTTGCCTACCTTAAGCGCAGTTTCAATAGAATCAGTAAGCCTGCCTTTAATTTCTGGCTTGATTGTCAGGCGGTCAACTACTACCTCAATATTATGTATTTTATATTTTTGCAGCTTTAATTTGGCTGGTAATTCATAAATTTTCCCATCCACCCGCGCCCTGGCAAACCCTGCTTTCTGAATCTGCGCGAATACATCCCTATACTCGCCTTTTCTTCCTCTGACTAAAGGTGCCAAAATCTCAACCTGGGTTCCGGCGGTTAAAGAGAGTATTCGCTCTACTATTTCCTGGGCGCTCTGCCTTTGTATTACTTCGCCGCAAAGGTAACAATGCGCAATTCCTATCCGTGCAAAGAGGAGCCTTAAGTAATCGTGGATTTCCGTCTGAGTGCCAACTGTGGAGCGGGGGTTGCCTCCGGCTGTCCTCTGTTCAATAGCAATTGCCGGAGATAAACCTTCGATATATTCTACGTCGGGTTTTTGCAGCTGCTCAAGGAACTGGCGTGCATAACTGGAAAGGCTTTCTACGTAGCGACGCTGGCCTTCGGCATAAATAGTATCAAAAGCCAGACTCGATTTCCCGGAACCGGAGAGCCCGGTAACTACGATTAACTTATTGCGCGGTAATTCTAAGTTAATATTCTTGAGATTATGCTCTCTGGCGCCTTTTATGAATAAAGAATCCATTTGATCTGATAAACTTAATTTTTAAAGAAGTGCGTCTTCTGAATGGTACAAGCTTTATCTTTGGGTAAGATGGGACCCCGTTAGAAAGCTTACCTTTGTTTTTCGCGTAAATTTTCTAACGGGGCTACTGCTTCTTTACTTATCTTCTTTTTTTCTTCTTTTTTCCGCCCCTTTTCATCTTTGCGCAGGAGACATCGCCTTTCTTGTCAATGAAATAAAGGTATCCCTCTTTTCTCTTGATACCGCATTTAGCGACTTTTTTGGGGTTGCCTCCTTTTTTTGCACCCCTCTTCATCTTTGCGCAGGAGACATCGCCTTTCTTGTCGACATAATAGAGGTAACCTTTCTGCCTCTTGATGCCTAACTTCTTTACTTTTTCTGCCATTCTTTAATTCACCCCCTTTCACGTGTTTATTTTAAAATATTCATGTTCCTACCTTGAGTGAACCGATAATCTGTTTCAAATAGGCTATCGCCGAAAGCGCAGCCAGATAACTGGTCTTAGGATTATCCGGATGGGCAATATTTTCTGTGCGCGCTACGATCTTTCCTGCCTCTGCTTCTATCTCTATCTCATGAACATTCCTAGTTACCTCAGGGGAAGCGACAATACGGATAACCGTATCCTTTGGCCCAATACCGGCAATGCTTAGAGTCGCTGCTACATTAACATTCTGGGGTAAAACCCGAATCGCAGAATAAGCATCCCCTTCAAAAATCACTGTATCCTCTTTTAAATTATCAAGGCGTATTTTTCTTTTTGAAATATAAGAAGCCCCCAGAAAGGCCTTAGGAGGTTTTTTAGTAGTTAGAGTAACCTTATTTATCCTGCTGTTGGCAAGCGCCTTCAACCCGTCGATACCGCAGACTGCGCCGGAAGGTATATATATCTTTGCTTTTTTCCCCTTTGCCAAAAGTTCTAACTCTTTATAATGCTCGATAATGCCGCCGACGCTCATAATCATAATATCTTTTGAAAAAGCAAGGCACTTTTTGGCTATCTCAAATGCCGATGCTGCTTTTGTGGCTTCAATAACTAAATTAGCTTTATTTATCAAAGCATCCAGATTTAAAGCTGCTAATTTTTTGTTTCCGGATATATTTGCTAATTTATAGCATTTTCCCAAATCCGTATCATACAGGCTCGCCAACTCAGCCCCTTTAGATAAATTTTCTCTTATTGCTTCAGCAAGAGTCGAACCTATTGCCCCACAGCCTACAATTCCGATTTTTAACTTCTTCTCCATAATTTAGGATAAAATTAATTGCAATTAACGACTATATTATCGATCAAGCGGGTTTTGCCGATATGGACGGCAAGAGCGATTAATGCCTTGTTTTTTACTTTATCCAAGGGTGCTAAATCATCGGGATCCACAACCGCAATATAATCAATCTTTGCGCTCCTGTTTTTTTTAATAATACCTTTTAAGTCCTTTATTATACGCCTTGAGTCCTTTACCTTATTTTTAATTAAGCGCCTGGCGCGATTAAGCGCCGTAAAAAGAACAAGCGCTGCTTGCCTTTCTTGCGGATTCAGGTAGGCATTCCTTGAACTTAAAGCCAGGCCGTCAATTTCTCTGATAATCGGCATCACTTTAATCTTAACCGGCATATTTAAATCCTGAACCATCTTTTTGATAATCACTGCCTGCTGCGCATCCTTCTGCCCGAAATAAGCATTATCTGCTTTTACGATATTAAAAAGTTTGGCCACTATGGTGGCAACTCCTTTAAAATGCCCGGGCCTGAACCTGCCGCATAATATATTGCTTAAACCTTCCACTTCGATGTAAGTAGAGTAGCCGCTGGGATAAATCTCTTTAGTTTTAGGATAAAAGACCGCATCAACATTCTCTTTTCTGCATAAATAGACATCATGTTGGAAGTTGCGGGGGTATTTCTTAAAATCTTCAGTTGGGCCAAATTGCGCAGGGTTTACAAAAATACTTACTATCACTACATCGTTTTCCTGGCGCGCCTTGCGAATCAGGCTCAAGTGGCCCTCGTGTAAAGCCCCCATTGTGGGGACAAACCCTATAATCTTTTTCTTAAGCTTCTTATCTGATGAATAAGCAGACATTTTTTTAATTGAATGAATAACTCTCATAATAATTCAGATAAAGGCCTGAGAACGAATTCACGCATAAAAACTCTTGGGTGCGGAACCTTCAAATTTTTACGCTTAATAATTTTATTTCCGTAAAATAAAATATCCAAATCTATTACCCGCGCAGCAAAGCGGGCTGCCTTAACCCTTCCTAATTCCTGCTCTATTTTTTTCAGCCTTTTAAGCAGTTCAGCGGCATTGAGCTTGGTTTTTATTTTTAGTGCTCCGTTCAGAAATAAAGGCTGTCCTGCCGGGCCCCCAATTGGTTCTGTTTCAATTAATCCGGATGCAGCGATTACTTTCGTTTCTTCAAGGGCATTAATTCTTTTTATTGCTTCTTTTATATTTTTCTCCCTTTTACCTAAATTAGAACCTATGCCTAAATAACAGACCGGCATCAGATTATCTTTTTTAAACGCAATACTGCTTCTTCTATTCTTTCTTTAGAAACAGTGAGCGCCATCCTAATATAGCCTTCACCGTAAGGGCCGAATCCTACTCCCGGAGTAACTACAATATCAGCTTTTTCCAGAAGCAATTTAGAAAAATCTATGGAATTATTTTTTCCCGGAATCTTTATCCACAGGTAAAAGGTGGCTTTTGGCTTGCTTACCTGCAAGCCTGATGATTTTAAGCCGTTGACTAAAACATCACGCCTTTCTTGGTAAATCCGGCGCCTATTTACTA
>QNCD01000066.1 GCA_003644385.1 Candidatus Omnitrophota bacterium | reverse complement strand
GATTCGGGAATTACCTGATGGCATACTCCGCAGCCGATATCGAATAATTGCGTATTCTGCGCGTGGGAGAAATCGCGCATTCTTTTATGCACTCGCGATACCCCCAGATTCGGCGATGGCGCGCTATGGTCAATGACCATGCAGAATTTTGTTTTTGGCTTTCCTATTTTTAATTCCTTTAGCCTGTCCAGTATAATCGCAGAAGTTCCATCCTGGCCAAAAGCAAAATCCACTTTACAGATAGCAAAATCACCGGCTCTTAAATCCTTTCCGGCATGGCTGCTGATTATTTTTTCGGCTATTGTTTTTCCCATAGCGTTTTTCGCTTAACCCGATTTATACCTGTTTTATCCAGTTTTCTATACGCTCCAGGCCTTTTTGAAGCTGCTCCATACTGGTAGCAAAGCTGAGGCGGATGTAATCATTGGCGCCAAAACCTTCGCCGGGGATTACGCTTACCAATGCCTCATCAAGCAGGCGCTGGCTGAAATTTAAAGAATTCATTCCGGTTGCCGATATGTCACAAAATATATAAAATGCGCCCTGGGGTTTGACAAAGTTTATTTTGGGTATATCAGTAAGCCTTTCTAAGGCAAAATCCCTTCTTTCATGGAAAGTCTTATTTATTTGTTTATAGAAATCCTCAGGAGCATCCAGCGCTGCCAGTGCCGCCTTCTGGCTGATCGAAGTCGGGTTAGAAGTGGAATGGCTTTGAAATTTGGCGATTGCCTCCACCACATCAATTGGCCCGGCCAGGTATCCGATGCGCCAGCCGGTCATGGAAAAACTTTTAGAAACCCCGTTTACGGTTATCACCAGGTTAGCAAGTTCTTTTTTAAGGCTGCCTATCGAGATGTGTTCCAAATTATCGTAGATTAATTTTTCGTAAATTTCGTCGCTGATTACAAAAATCTTTTTTTCCAGGCAGATATCCGCGATTTCTTCCAGCTCCTTGCGAGTATAAACGCAGCCCGAAGGGTTAGAAGGGCTGTTTATGATTAAGGCCTTTGTTTTGTTGGTGATATAACTTTTTAAGTCTTTGGGCTTTATTTTGAATTTATTTTCCGCTAAGGTTTTTATAAATTGCGTTTTTCCACCGCATAAATTAACCATTTCCGGATAACTTACCCAGTAAGGAGAGGGTATCAGTATTTCGTCACCCGGGTTAATCAAGATAAAAAGCGCGTTGAACAGACTGTGTTTGGCGCCGCAAGAGACGATGATTTGCTCAGGAGGATAGTTAAGGCTGTTTTCTTTTTGGAATTTTTCCGCTACCTTCTTTTTTAATTCCGGTGTGCCTGAGGCAGGGGTGTATTTGGTAAAGCCCTGGTTAATTGCGCTGACCGCAGCATTTTTGGCAAAGTCGGGTGTATCAAAATCAGGCTCGCCGGCAGAAAAGTTTACTATGTCTTTGCCTTCGGCTTTCAGTTTTTTTGTCTTTGCAGTTATGGCAAGGGTTGAGGAGGGATTGACTTTTTTTAGGCGTTCGGATAATCGTGTATCTATTCGCATATCCGTAAGTTTATTGTCCGTTAATGACCCTTATTAGGTTAAAATAACTACGGATTATTTGGCATCCCGTTTTTTGAAAATTTTACTTATGCCACCGAAGAATTTCTTTTTTGGTTTTCCTTTTACCGGCGGTTTTTCTTTTTGCGCAACCCCGGTTTCTTTCTTTGCTTTTTTCGGCTCAACCGGCTTTCCTTTTTCCGGCTTTATTTCTGCCTGTTTTTCAGGTGCAGCTTCTTCTGCTTTCGCTTTTGCTTTAGCTGGACTAATTTCCTTTTTTTTAATCTCGGTGAGTTCCAGAATCACCACTTGCGCGTTGTCTCCACGCCTTCTGCCCAGATTAAGAATGCGGGTAAAACCGGAAGCCCTGCTTTCAAAACGCCGGGCGATATCATTAAAAAGTATGCTTACCAGCTTATGGTCGCCGAGTATCTGAAATGCTTTTCTCTTTGCATTAAGCGTATTTTTCTTTCCCAGGGTAATCAGATTATCTACCAGCGGTTTAACTGCAAAAGCCTTTGTCTTTGTTGTCTTGATACTCTGACGGTAAAGCAGGCTCTGGGCTAAGCTTTTTAATGTTGCTTTGCGCCAGCTGGTAAACCTGTTTAATTGCAGCCTCTTAATATTATGCCTCATTTTTCCTTAACTTTATAAGTTAACAATCAGCTTTTCTTTAATTTTTTAGTATCCACCGTCATGCCTAAACTTAAATTCATTCCTGCCAGAAGCTCTTTTATCTCGGTGAGTGACTTCTTGCCGAAGTTTTTAAAACCAAGCATCTCCTCTTCCGACCTTTTAACTAATTCGGCGATTGTTTTGATATTGGCTTCGCGCAGGCAGTTTGAGCTCCTCACCGATAGTTCCAATTCGGAAATCGGCAGCTTTAATTTTTCATAAAGCTGTTCTTCTTCTTTCGTCATTTCCTGCTCTTCTTCTGTATCCTCGGGCAGCTGTCCGAAGTTTACAAATATGTCCAGGTGCCTTTGCAGAATATTCGAGGCATAGAGCATTGCATCTTTGGGGTTCATTGAGCCGTTTGTCCAGACTTCTAAAATCAGTTTATCGTAATCCGTGCGCTGTCCCACGCGTGTATTTTCAACGTGAAAATTTACTTTTTTTACCGGGCTGAATATCGAATCGATGGGGATTACCCCGATTGCTTGGCCTTCCTTTTTATTCATTTCCGCCGGCACATAGCCCCTTCCCCTGGCAACCTCAAGTTCCATATTAAACTTTGTTTCTTTAGTCAGGGTAGCTAAGTGCAAATCGGGATTGATTATTTCTACTGTTTCATCGGCTTCGATATCTTTAGCTTTGATATCTCCCTTTGCGGTTTTTTTAATATATAAAGTGCGGGGGATTTTTGAATGTGAGTTTAAAACCAGGCTTTTTATATTCAGCACGATTTCCGTAACATCCTCTAAAACGCCGGGAATAGTGGCAAATTCATGCTGCACACCCTGAATCTTTATTGAAGTTACTGCGCTTCCTTCAATTGAAGAAAGCAGGACCCTGCGCAACGAATTGCCTAATGTCACCCCAAAACCTCTTTCAAAAGGCGAGGCAACGAATTTTCCGTAAGTATCGGTGTATGTGGCTTCGTCGCATTCTAATCTTTTCGGTAGCTGAAAATCTCTCCATTTTATCCCCATCTATGTCCTCCTCTTGAATTTAGTAATTTATATAAAACAGACTTAAAAACTACTTAAAAAAACTACTTCGAATATAACTCTACGATAAGTTGTTCCTGGATCGGCTGCCCGATATCTTCTTTTTCCGGCAGGCGCAATATATTTGCTTTTAATGCCTGTTTATCAAATTTAAGCCAACCCGGTACCGTGCGCTCGCTTGACATTTCGATATTTTCTTTTATTTTTTCCAGGGCTTTACCTTTCGCCTTTAACTCTACGGTATCGCCTTCTTTGATAGGGTATGAGGGAATGTTCACCCTTTTTGAGTTCACGTAAACAAAATTGTGGCGGACAATCTGTCTGCTTTGCGCGCGGGAAACCCCGCATCCCAGTCGGAAAATAACATTGTCCAGCCTTCTCTCCAGGAATTGTAAAAGGATCTTTCCGGTAACACCTTTGATTTTTGAGGCTTCGTGGAAATACCTTCTGAACTGCTTCTCCAGTATCCCGTACATGCGTTTTACTTTCTGCTTTTCCCTGAGCTGTAGGCCGTAGTTAGAAAGCTTGCTTCTTATTCTGGTTTGGCCGTGCTGTCCGGGAGAAAAACTCCTTCTTGCCAATGCACATTTCGGGCCCGCGCATCTTGCTCCTTTAAGAAATAATTTTTCTCCTTCCCTGCGGCACAATCTGCACTTTGCGTCTATATATCTTGCCATCTTTAAATTAAACTCTCCTCTTCTTTTTCGGCCGGCACCCGTTATGCGGTATCGGCGTTACGTCTCTTATAGAAGTAACCGTAAGGCCTGAGGCCTGAAGCGCGCGGATTGCTGATTCCCTGCCTGAACCTGGGCCCTTGACGCAAACTTCCACTTCTTTAATCCCGATTTCTTTCGCCTTCCTTGCTGCATCGGTAGCTGCGATTTGTGCGGCAAAAGGGGTTGATTTTTTTGAGCCGCTGTAACCGACAACGCCGGGCGCAGACCAGACTAATACATTGCCCTGTTTATCGGTAATTGAAATTATTGTGTTATTAAAACTTGCCTGGATGTGCGCTACGCCGGAAGTAATCCCTTTAGCTAATTTTTTCTTTTTTGCCTTATCTTTGGTTGCCATTAATTATTTACCCTCCCTTTTTCTACTTTGCTTTAGCCGGCGCTGCCGCGGCTTTCTTTTCTTCTTTCTTGATCATAATTGCCATGCCGCCTTTACGCGGGCCTTTGCGTGTCCTGGCATTGGTACGGGTGCGCTGGCCTCTTGCCGGCAGGCCTCTTTTATGCCGGTAACCTCTCCAGGAGCCGATATCCATTAATCTTTTGATATTCTGCGAAACATCGCGGCGCAATTCACCCTCGATACGCAAGCCGAGTTTTTGTATGGCATTGGTAATCTGAGAGATCTCCGACTCGGAAAGGTCTTTTGCGCGTTTCTCAGGGCTGATATTAGCTTCCCTGAGGATCCGGCTTGAAATAACTTTACCCACGCCGTATAAATAGGTTAAAGATGTATCGATTCTTTTTTCTTTGGGTATATCTACACCGAAAATCCTGGGCATTTCTTCTCCTTAAAATTATCCTTGCCTTTGTTTATGTTTTTTAGTGGGGCAGATCACGCGTACCACGCCTTTTCTTCTGATTATTTTGCAGCGGTCGCAGATTTTCCTTACTGAAGATTTTACTTTCATTTCTGCCTCTTTTTATTTATTCCTGAATGTTATCCTGCCGCGCGTTAAATCATATGGTGAAAGCTCAAGCTTTACTTTATCGCCGGGCAGGATCCTGATAAAGTGCATCCTGATTTTTCCGGAGATATGGGCAAGCACGCGGTGTCCGTTTTCAAGCTCTACCCGGAACATGGCATTGGGCAAAGCCTCAATTACTGTTCCTTCTGTCTCGATAAGTTCTTCTTTGGCCATTTATCTCCTTAGTATGACAGGACCTTTGCCTGGTGTTGAGTCAAAATTTTCGGGCCCTTCTCGGTTATGGCTATGGTGTGCTCAAAATGCGCGGAAACACACCTGTCCTTGGTTACTGCGGTCCAGCCATTATTCAGTATTTCGCATTCCCAGGAACCCATATTTGCCATGGGTTCGATAGCGATAACCATGCCGGTTCTTAAGGTTTCCCCCTGATGCGCAAGGCCGAAATTAGGCACTTCCGGTTCTTCGTGTAAATTCGTGCCGATACCGTGGCCGACAAACTGGCGCACCACCGAGAAACCGTTCTTCTCAACATGTTTCTGGATTGCGCAGGATATATCAAAAACGCGGTTGTTCGGCTGTGCCTGTTTAATTCCGATATCCAATGCTTCTTTTGTAACCTGGATTAATTTTTTGGTTGCCGGATCGATTTTCCCTGCTGCTACGGTAACCGCCATATCGCTGTAAAACCCCTTGTATCTGACCCCTAAGTCCAGGCTGACGATATCCCCTTCATTGATAATTCTTTCCCCGGGAATTCCGTGGACTATTTCATCATTTACTGATATGCATATGCCGGCGGGAAAGCCTTTATAACCTTTAAAAGCCAGGCCTACGCTCTCTTTTTGCGCCAGCTCTTCGGCCAGGCGCTCAAGAACCAGCGTTTTTATCCTCGGTTTTACGCTCTGTTTAATCTCTTCCATCATACGTGCGAGGATTTCTCCGGCTTCTGCCAGGATCTTTATTTCTTCTTCTGATTTTATAGGTATCATTGTTCTCTATTTAAAAGCTTTAACATCTTATCCAATACAATGCCGGCATCTTCATCGGATGAAACTCTTTTTAATTTGCCCTTCTTTTTATAGTATTCGATTAAGGGATGTGATTCCTGAAGGTAAACCTCTAACCTTTTTTTAATAGTTTCCGCCCTGTCATCCGTTCTCTGGAAGAGTTTAGCTTGGCAATTATCACAGACCATTGCTACTTTCGGCGGCATATTCTTGATATGAAAATTTGCCCCGCACTGGCTGCAGACCAGCCGGCCGGTAAGGCGTTGGATAATTACCGGTTCGCTTGCGTCTAAATAAATAACTGAATCTATTTCTGAGCCTCTATCTTTAAGAATTTTATCCAGTGATTCTGCCTGGTTAATATTCCTCGGGTAGCCGTCTAAAATAAATCCTTTTTCTATGTCTGCCTCCTGCATGCGCAGGCTGATCATCTGGGTTACCAGTTCATCCGGCACGAGTGCGCCTTTATTCATAAAGTCCTTGGCTTGTTTACCTAAATCTGTATCTTTAGCCACGTTCTGCCTTAATAAATCGCCGGTAGCAATATGCGCTACATTAAGCTTGCTTGCCAGTGTTTTTGCCTGGGTTCCTTTACCTGCTCCCGGAGGCCCCAATAATATTATCTTCATGCAGAAATTTTCCTAACTCTTTGGTTTTCAAAATGTTCGGATGCCTAGAAACGTCCCCAATTATCTGCGGCCGCGGATCCTGCCGGATTTGATAAAGCCGTCATAATGGTGCATCAAGAGATGCGATTCCATTTGCTTTACCGTATCCAATATGACGCCGACAATAATCAGGATCCCGGTGCCGCCGAAAAACGAAGCCACCAGGTAAGGCACGTTTAACCAGGCCATTACAAAATCCGGAAATATGGCGATAAAGGCGATAAAAATCGCTCCGGCAAGAGTAATCCTGGTCATTACATAGTCTAAGTATTGGGTAGTAGGCGCACCCGGCCTTATCCCGGGGATAAAACCGCCGTACTTTTTCATATTTTCCGATAAGTCAACCGGATTAAAAACAATTGCAGTATAGAAATAACAAAAGAATATAATTAATAATGCGTAAACCAGTGTATAGAGTAAATGCCCCCTTACCAGGCTTTGCGCTATGCGCTGAAAGGCAGGTTTGGGGATAAAATTAGCCAACGTTGCCGGAAAAAGAATAAGCGACTGGGCGAAAATTATGGCAATAACCCCAGCGGTGTCCACTTTTAAAGGTATATAAGTGCTTTGTCCGCCGAAAATCTTCCTACCTACGATCCTGCGGGCGTATTGCACCGGAATTTTTCTTTGCCCCTGAGTGACCAAAATTACGGTAAATACTACCCCTACAAGTAATAAGGCCATGATTAAAAGGGTAATGGGTTGGATCTGGCTGCGTCCGGAGGCGAAGGGTGAAATCAAAAGAACGAGCTGGTTCATGGCAGCCGGAATTCGGGAAATAATGCTTGCGGTAATAATCAATGAAATTCCGTTGCCGATTCCTTTCTCCTGAATCTGCTCACCCAGCCACATAATAAATATTGTCCCTGTAGTCAGGGTAAGCACGGTAAGTATCCTAAAACCCCAGCCCGGAAACATAACTATGCGCAAACCGTCAAAACGTTCCGGATTCTCCAACCACAAAGCAATAAAGAACGACTGCACAATTGCCAGTATAACCGTCATGTAACGGCTGTATTGATTTATTTTTTCGTAGCCTGCGCGGCCTTCTTTGCTTAACTTTTCCAATGCCGGGATAACCGCTGTCAAAAGCTGCATGATAATGGAAGCGGAAATATAGGGCATAATCCCCAAGGCAAAAATGGTTAACCGCTCCATTGCGCCTCCGGAAAACATATTTATAATGCCAAAGATCGTTCCGCCCTGCTGTTTTGCCATTCTGGCGAAGAATTCCGCCAGAGCCGCTCCGTTTATTCCCGGAGTGGGAACATAACAGCCGATGCGGTAAACTACAACCATCATTAAGGTAAAGACCAGCTTATTCTTTAAATCAGGGATTTTAAAAGAATTTGCCAGTGCCTTAAACACCCAATACCTCTATCTTTCCGCCGGCATTTTTAATCTTGTTTTCCGCTTTCCTTGAGAAGGCGTGCGCGCTCACCGAAAGCGCGGCAGTAACCTCTCCGTCTCCCAGGATTTTTACCATCTTGTTTTTACTCTTTATTAATCCGTTATTTTCCAGTAATTCCGGGTTGATTGTTGTGGTATCCTTTATTTTGTTAAAGTCTGAAAGGTTAACTATCTGGTATTCTTTTTTAAACCTGTTTGTAAACCCGCGCTTGGGGATCCTGCGGATTAATGGCGATTGTCCGCCTTCAAACCCTAAATAGAAATCTCTTCCTGAGCGCGACCTTTGGCCCTTATGCCCGCGTGTAGATGTTTTACCGTGGCCTGAGCCCGGGCCCCGGCCTACTATTTTTCTACGTTTTCTTGCTCCCTTGGGGGCAATTAAATTATGCAGGCCAAGAAAAGGCTTTTCTTTTATTGGCTTACTTTTGCTTTCTTTTTTAGCAGAAGGCTTTTTAACCGCCTTTATTT
>QNCD01000065.1 GCA_003644385.1 Candidatus Omnitrophota bacterium | reverse complement strand
GGCGTACTCCTTTCTCTTTAGGGCTACAAAATAGCCCGGGGTTAATAAAATATTATTAAGAGAAGGATACGCCTTTTTAATTGCTATTTCAAAGAGAATTTACACAAGATTGAGTATACTACCTAGAAATACGAATTTGTTGACAACAAAATATTGCTATGATATAGTTATTAGATTAAGAATAAGGGAGCAAAAAATATGCCGGAAGTCAATGTCTTGGTTGTAGATAGGGATAAAGTAGTGCGGAATTTATTAAAGGAAGAATTGGGCCGCTCAGGCTATAAGGTCTGGGCTACCAGTGAGCTGCAGGAGGCGCTTAAATTGGTGCGCGAGGTTCCATTTGGGATTATTCTTACTGATTTGAAGCTCCCGGGCATTAACGGCGTGGAATTGGTAAAGAAATTTAAAGAAGCCCATACGGATACCTCGGTTATCGTGATTGTTCCGTATTATTCTTTAAAATTAGCCGTTGAGGTAATGGCTAAAGGCGGCGTCTTTGATTATGTTACCAAGCCTTTTAATATAGAAGAGGTGAAGTTAGTTTTACGCCGGGTTGTCGACCGGCAGTATTTATTGCGTCAGGCAGGCCAGAAAGAGCTTTATCAGGAATTATCGATTATGGACGGCCTGACCGGAGTCTACAACCGCAGGTATTTAGACGAGGTTTTACGAAGAGAGTTAGGGCGGGCTAGGCGTTATAATCAGATACTTTCGGTAATTATGGTAGACCTCGATGATTTTAAAAAATACAATGATACCCAGGGCCACGTGGCCGGAGATGAGCTTCTAAAAAAACTTTCTCTTTTACTGGTCGAGGCGGTGCGCTCTGCTGACGTAATCTTTCGCTATGGCGGCGAGGAATTTTTTGTGCTCCTGCCGCAGACCCTAAAGCAGGGGGCGGTGGACGTGGCAAAGAGGCTGCTTAATTTAGCCAGGCAAAACCTGCCGGTGACCCTGAGTTTAGGATTAGCTGCTTTTCCTGAAGACGCGCAAGAAATGGAAGATTTAATCAAAAGAGCAGACTCCGCATTATATCAGGCAAAGAGCCAGGGCAAAGACCGGATTTGTTTATGGGGAGAACAGGGAAGTGTTTAAGGTAACTTTACTAACTCCTAAAAAAGAATTATATGTTGGTTTGGCTCTGAAAGTCGTTTTACCCACCGAAGACGGACAGATTACTGTTTTAGAATTTCATCAGCCCTTACTTACCCGTTTACAAAGAGGAATTATTTCCATAGACGACCGCTGGCTTTTTAATGTTCGGGACGGAATTGCCAGGATTTCCGGATTTGAATTAATGGGGATTGTGCAGACATGAGGATATTAACTGTTACCATAATGTTACTTTTAAGTACTTTGGGGCCGTCGCTGGTAATTGCTTTCATTGGCTATGGTGCGGTAAGGGCCCTGGGGAGGAATCCTTCTGCTGCCTCCAGGATATTTTTGACTATGATGCTTGCTTTTGTGTTTGCTGAGGCGATAGCGATTATAGCACTTTTGGTGATTTATAATTTGTTCAGATAAAATAATAGTGATTAAGCAAGACAAGTAGTCTTTTACCGAGGTAACCAAAAATGTTAGTCCCGATAATAATTATCCAAATTATAACCTTTGTTTTAATTATTATTTTCTTGCGTTTACTTTTTCATAAGCACCTTTCTTTTGCATTGAATCGACTGCAAGGATTACAAACTCACAATTTAGAAAAAGAAGCGCAGCTGAATAAAGAGCTTGAGCGCGCAAAGAGAGAAAGGCAGGAGGAGGCAGAAAAGGGAAGGTTTGAGGCGAGGAAATTGAAAGAAGCAGCTAAGCAGGAAGCCGATAGGGTTAAAGAGGAAGCTCTTATTGAGGCTCAGGAGACCTCCCGCAGGATCCAGCAGGAAGCTCAGGCTGAGTGCGAGCGCATAAAAAAGGCGACTATAGCAGAGGTCCAGGAGTCGAGCGTAACCCTTGCCGCCAAGGTGATTAAAGAAATTTTTAGCGAAGAAAATTGTAAAGAATTACAGAGAGAGTTAGTCGATGAATTGATTAATGAGCTGCGTAAGGTTGATAAAGAAAAGATTAAGGTCGAGGTGAAAAAAGCAGAGGTGGTTAGTAGCTATCCGTTATCGGATAAGCAAAAGCATGCTTTAAGTGAAATTTTAAAAGAGGCTATAGGTCATTCTATAGAGTTGACGGAACGGCTTGACCCTGCAATTATCAGCGGTTTGGTGATTAATCTGGGCGGCCGGATTTTAGACGGAAGCCTGCAGAATAAATTGCGCAAAGTGATCCCGCTTCTGAAAAAAGAACAAGAAGCAAAAGGGGACGTTTCCCATTGAAATAACCCTTTGGTATATAATAAGTTATAACATTTTTGAATTTGAAGTTTAGTTAATAGAATAAGTATCAATGTAATAATAATAGCTCTTAACTCTGTAGGTTGTAAAAGGTAGAAACGTCCCCTCCTATGAAGATAGAGCCTTTTGAGATTAAGGAAGCCGGAAAAGTAACAGAGATTAAAAAGGGGATTATCAAAGTCTCCGGGCTCCCTAATTGCGTCCACGGCCAGCAGGTGGAGGTGGAGGATAAAGTCAAAGGGATTACCGTAGGTTTTAGCCCTGACGAGGTAGTGGCAGTTATTCTGGGCGAAGAAACCAGCATAGACGTAGGCGATAACGTTTGGGCAAGGGCAGAGAGTTTTCAGGTCCCAGTCGGCGAAGCATTTTTGGGCCGGATTATTAATTGCCTGGGTGAGCCGATTGACGGAAAAAGCGAAGTTCTAGCTACTCAGACGCGGCCTATTTTTTGTGAGGCCTCCGGTATTATGGACAGGGTTCCCATTACTGAGCAGCTTTATACCGGAACCAGGATACTTGATACTTGTATTCCTATTGGCCAGGGGCAAAGGGAGTTAATTATCGGTGATAGGGTTACCGGAAAGACTACACTGGCAATCGATACGATTATAAATCAGAAAGATAAAGACGCAGTTTGTATTTATTGTTGGATCGGTGGAAGTGTTTCGGCACTATCCAGAATCACCCAGGTTTTATATGATAAGGCAGCGCTTGATTACAGCATAGTGGTAGCTGCCCCAGCTTCCAGTCCTCCGGGCCAGCAGTACCTTGCGCCTTATGCAGCCGCGGCAATCGGGGAATATTTCATGTATCGCGGCCGGCGCGTAGTGGTGGTTTTTGATGATCTCACTAAGCATGCCTGGGTCTGGAGGCAGTTGTGTTTATTGCTGGAGAGGCCGCCGGGAAGAGAGGCGTATCCCGGCGATATTTTTTATATCCATTCACAGTTGATGGAGCGAGCAGGCAAATTGAATGTCCAGCAGGGAGGCGGCTCAATGACCTTTCTGCCGATTATCGAAACCCAGCAGGGGGATGTTACCGGTTATATTCCTTCGAATCTCGTCTCAATGACTGACGGCCAGATTTATCTTTCTACAGCTTTGTTTCATGAGGGTTTTAAGCCGGCGATTGATTTGGGTTTGTCGGTTTCACGTATCGGAAGCAAAGTACAGAATTACGCAATGCGCGAGGTCAGTGGAAAGTTACGCTTAGAATACGCACAATTCAGGGAACTGCAGCGTTTAAGCCGCCTGAAGACCAGGGTTGCCGATGAGGTCAGCGGCAGGATAAGAAAAGGCGAAGTTTTAAGGGAATTATTTATTCAAGAAGCGCACGATATAAAATCTTGGCAGGAGACAGTTATTCTTTTTTACGCTTATCAGAGAAATATTTTAGATGTGCTCCCTACGGAAGCGCTGGCTAAATTTAAATCTCAAATTTACCAGTATTTTTTGAAAAACCAGCCGGTGTTGATGAAAGAACTTACCCAGGAGCAGACATTAACCAAAGGGATAACTACACAGCTTGACCATGGGTTCCTGGAGTTTTTGAAAGTAGAGAAGTTAGTTTAAATGAAAACCTTAAAGGAAATCAAGAAAGAAATTCAGTTTAATCAGGAACTGGGTAGCCTGGTTGAGGTTTTAAAAGGCATAGCCTCTGCGGAATTCAGGCAACTACAGGCCAAAAGAGAATATAACACCAGGCTTATTGCCTGCCTGGACGGGATGTTTCAGGATATGGATCTTTTTAAATCAAGGCACCCATTTATAGAAAGAAGGAGCCGCCCAAGGCCGGTTGATAAATCGTCTGCTTCCGCGGCAACCGGGACTTCGGATAATGATGTAATAAAAACCAGCATTGTCATGATAACCTCCGACGAGGGTTTTCTTGGGGAGTTAAACAGCAGGGTAATAAATACGGCATTAAGGCAACGAGGTGAAGGCGACGAATTGGTTGTGTTAGGGGAGAGGGGCGCGCACATACTAGAAGAAACGAAGGAATCTTATTTTTATTTTCCGGGTATCTCTGATATCATTGAATACGAACGCGCCCAAAGCCTGCGCGATTACCTGGTGCAGCGTTTTCTTCAAAAAAAGATTAATCACGTGGTTATTATATATCCGAAGTTTATTTCTTTTGCCCAGCAAGAGGTAGCTGTAGAGCAATTATTACCTTATGTACTTTCTAAAGATAGGATTGTGAAAGAAGATGCGGGAACTTCCGAAATTGTGCCGTTTGTATTTTGGAAGATTGAAAAAGAGCTGCGTATACTTGCCGAGCCGTCTATCGAACGCGTTACTGACTATCTGATCCGGGTGTGGATGGCGCAGAAAATTTACGATATATTCTGGGACAGCAAACTTTCGGAGTTATCCAGCCGGGTAATTCATCTTGAAGGAAGTTCACAAACAATAACTGAGATAAGCAAGAAGTTAAAGTATATCTATTTTAGTACTGTTCACCAGATCAGCGATAGGAATATAAGGGAGATTTTCGCCTCCCGCTTAAAAGAAAAACATTAGGGGACGTTTCTACCCAAAATAACACGTTGATATACAATAAGTTGCAATAAATTTAGAATAGAGTTTAATAGATTTAGAAGTAAATTTAGAAGTAAATGAAGTAAATAATGAAGTAAATATAGATAAAATCTTAAAAGAGTAAGATCGTTCGTTTAGATAACTTCAAACAGAAATTTTCATAACTCTTTGTTATATAAAAAGTTCGAATAAGGAGAAACGTCCCCATATGGATGGGAAGTTAGTTGCGATACGCGGGCCGATTGTGGATGTGCAGTTTTCGGTAGAGAATTCTGCGCGGCCTTCTTTGTATGAGGTAATAAAAGCAGAGACTCAGGACGGCCGCAAAGTGATTCTGGAGGTTGTTGAGCATATCGGAGAAGATACCTGTCGCTGTATTGCCATGGGCTCTACTTACGGATTAATGCGCAATTCTCCTGCCCAGTCTTTAGGTTCTTCCATACAGGTTCCCTACGGCAAGCAAGTTTACGGCAGGTTATTCAATGTGCTTGGAGAACCTATAGACTATAAGTCAGAAATCAACACAAAAGAAAAAATTCCGATCCGGCATAATCATATTGCCTCTGCTCTTGAGCCAAAAGAAAAGAAATCTTTAGAAATACTGGAGACCGGGATTAAGCTGATTGATTTGTTGTTTCCTTTGGTCAAAGGAACCAAAAGCGGGATCTTAGGAGGGGCGGCATTAGGAAAAAGTATTATTACTTTGGAAATAATCCATAATATCGTAAAACGCCAGCAGGGGTTTTGCGTATTTATTGGAGCCGGCGAGAGAATCAGGGAAGGCAACGAATTATATTTTGAGCTGGAAAAGCAGGGTGTTTTAGATAAAACTGTCCTGGTCTTCGGCCAGATGAATGAATCACCCGGAGTGCGCTTTGAAGTGGTTCAGACCGGAATCGCCTTAGCCGAATCGCTTTTAGAAGAAGGGAAAGACGTGCTCTTGTTTATTGATAATGTTTTCAGGTTTGCCCAGGCAGGCGCTGAATTATCCACATTATTAGGAAGGATTCCGTCGGAAACCGGATATCAGCCCACGCTGGCTTCAGAAATGAGCCAGTTCCAGGAAAGAATCCATCCGCGCGGCACGGCATCTATTACCGCAATCGAGTCAGTTTATGTGCCTTCGGATGATTTAACTGACCCGGCAGTAGTCACTATCTTTAGTTATTTGGATTCGATTATAGTGCTTTCGCGTGATTACGTGCAAAGAGGTCTTTATCCTGCGATTGACCCTTTATCTTCCACGAGTTCATATTTAGACGCAACGGTTGTAGGTAAGCGGCATATGGATATTGCTTCTCAGGTATTGAGTACTTTTAATAAATATGAAGAATTACGCCGAATAGTGCAGATTATCGGTATTGAGGAATTATCCAAACAGGAGAGGGTCTTGTATGAGCGGGCGCAGAGGCTGCAGAATTTTCTCACTCAGCCCTTTTTCACTGCCGAGATTTATACCGGAAGAAAAGGCGCTTACGTAACACTTGAAGAAACCCTTAAGGGCGCAGAGAGAATCTTAAAAGGCGAATTGGA
The DNA here is from genome assembly GCA_003644385.1 of Candidatus Omnitrophota bacterium. Lineage (GTDB taxonomy): Bacteria > Omnitrophota > Gorgyraeia > Gygaellales > Profunditerraquicolaceae > B70-G16. The sequence continues at coordinate 2,053 of QNCD01000065.1, read as the reverse complement.
TTCTATGCCTTCGGATCAGCTTTATATGATTGGAGCCCTAGGGGAGCAGTCTGCAGAGCAGTAAATTTCTTAAAGAGTTTTTAGATTTTTTCAAACTCTGTGCAGAAAAAGTTACAACTATATAATTAGCAAAGAGTTATAAAGGGTAGAAACGTCCCCAATAGGAGGAAGGATGTCGTCGAAGATTCTCGGAGATATGTTATTGGAAAAGGGCCTGATCAGCGCCGAGCAGTTGAAAAAAGCGGTTTCAGAACAGCAGCGCACCGGAGACTACCTGGGGACCTGCTTGATCCGCATGGGTTTTATCGACGAGAAAAAACTGCTTTCGCTTTTATCAGAACAGCTGGGTATACCCTATCAAAGTATCAAAGAGATGGCTGTTGACGATAAAGTCATTTCTGCCATTCCCCCGCGCTACGTTTGGCATTATAAATTTATGCCTTTAAAACTAAAAGGCAATTTACTTACTATCGCAGTCTCTAATCCCCTGGATATCTGGTTGCTTGATGATATTAAGCTAAACCTGGGTTATGACGTAGAGGTTGTGATTGCCTCGCAACAGGAAATCAGGGATTGTTTAAGAAAATATTACGGCGTTGGCGCAGAAACAGTTGAAAAAATTTTACAAAGAGAAACCTTTAAACCCTCCAAAGATGTCAAAGATATTCAGGCAGTAGAAGATATTGCCCGTTCAGCAGAAGAAGCCTCGGTAATAAAATTAGTTAACCAGATTCTAACCGAAGCAATTCAGTCGCGGGCTACCGACATTCATATTGAACCTTACCGCGATAGCATTAAATTGCGCTACCGTATTGACGGCGTACTTTACGATACGCCTATTCCGCCCGATCTGAAATACCTGCATGCGGCAATGGTTTCCAGAATCAAGATCATTTCAGAGTTGGACGTGGTAGAGCGCCGCCTTCCCCAGGACGGCCGGGCAAAAGTAAAGGTAGGGGATAAAGAAATAGATTTACGTATTTCGGTCCTGCCTTCCCTTTACGGCGAAGACGTAGTCATCCGTATTTTGCCGACTCAGCTCCTTTTAAGTTTAGAAGACTTAGGCCTGCTTCCTGGTGACCTTAAACGCCTGAAAGAACTAATCAAAAAACCCCACGGCATAATTTTTCTTACCGGGCCTACCGGCTCAGGAAAAACTACTACTCTTTACGCCTCTTTATCTTATATAAAATCGCCTCAGGTTAAAATCATTACCATTGAAGATCCGGCAGAGTATGAGTTAGCCGGTATTACCCAGATTCAGATTAATTCCAAAATCGGTTTAACTTTTGCCAATGCCTTACGCAGTATCTTAAGGCACGACCCTGATGTAATGATGGTGGGAGAGGTGCGCGATTTTGAAACCGCAGAATTGGCTATCCGTACTTCTCTGACCGGCCATTTAGTTTTTTCCACGCTGCATACAAATGATGCCTGCAGTGGTGTCACCCGGCTTTTGGATATGGGTATAGAGCCGTTTTTGGTCTCTTCGTCGGTAGAAGCCTTTATCGCCCAGAGGCTGGTGCGTGTTATCTGTCCTCATTGTAAAGAATTAGTGGAAAAAGACAACCCTAAAGTTAAGGGGCCGGTTTACCGCGGCAAGGGCTGTGACGAGTGTAAACATACCGGTTATCACGGCCGCAGCGCAATTTATGAAATACTTTTTGTCGAGGACCCGATAAGGGACTTAGTTTTACAGAAAGCCTCGGCAGGGGATATCAAGAAAAAGGCTTTGACTCTGGGGATGAAGACCCTGCAGGAACAGGGCTTGGAGGAAGTACGCAAAGGAAGGACTACCTTAGAAGAAGTGTTGCGTGTCACTGAACTAGACGTTTAAGCGAGTGAGATTCAATTTTTTCAAAAATAAAAAATGCCCACCTTCATATATAAAGCAAAGAAAGGCCCCAAGGAAACAATAGAAGGAGTTATTGAAGCAGAAAATCGCGAAGCAGCAGTTGCAATTTTGAATAAAAGCGGCCTGATTCCGATCAACGTCGAACTTAAAGCCCTCACCCGCCCCCTGCATAAACCCGCACAAAGATTCAGCTTAGGT
>QNCD01000064.1 GCA_003644385.1 Candidatus Omnitrophota bacterium | reverse complement strand
TTATCATAATTACAGTTGTTTGCTTAGTAACGGCTATTGTAAATTCATTTATGTTAAGAAGGCAGAGCATAGTATGAGAATCCTTCAGGTTATACCTTATTTTCATCCAGCTTATGCCTTTGGGGGTCCTGTTAAAGTTGCTTATCAGATTTCGCGAGAATTGGTTAAGAGGGGTTATGAGGTCATTGTATACACAAGCGATGCTAAGGATCTTAATTCTAGGTTGAAGATAGCTTCCTATAAGAATATTGATGGGATAAAAGTACAATACTATAGAAACCTCTCCTTAACTTTCGTAAAAAAACTCAAACTATTCATAACACCAACGATTATTCCAGCGCTTAAAAATGAAATCTATTCATTTAATGTTATCCATGCTCATGAGTATAGGAGTTTTCAAAACTTCATTGTTCATCATTATGCAAAAAAACATGGTGTTCCTTATGTTTTGCAGGCTCATGGTTCGCTTCCTAGAATAGGCTTTTGGAAAAAGCTAAAGTGGGTTTACGATGTGTTGTTTGGTTATGGGCTGTTGAGGGATGCTTCTAGGGTTATTGCTCTTAGCAGAGTTGAGGCTGACCAGTATAGGAGTATGGGTGTTCCAGAAGAGAAGATTACCATTATTCCTAACGGTATAGACTTGTCTGAGTACGCTGAACTGCCACCTAAAGGCTCCTTCAAGAAGAAGTTCGGCATACCTGAGGATAAGAAGATAATTCTCTATCTCGGTAGAATTCACAGGATTAAGGGCATAGACTTTCTCGTTAAGGCATATGCCCATTTAGTAAAGACGATGAATTTTAAAGATGCTGTTTTAGTTATAGCTGGGCCGGATGATGGTTTTCTAAGTGAAGTTAAGTCTCTAGTGCAAGCTTTAGGAGTTTCAAGCTCCGTGATATTTACGGGGCTTCTATCCGAAAGGGATAAAATTAAGGCATATAATGATGCTTCAATTGTTGCATATTTAGGACCTTCTGAGCCTTATGGTCTAGTCTCTCTGGAGGCTGCTGCCTGTAGAACACCAGTTGTTGTTGCGCAAGGAACACCTATGGCAGAGATTGTTAATAGAGGAAAATTTGGTTTTTCAATTAGATATGGCGACGTAATTTCTTTGGCATCTACCTTAAACAGAATTCTTAGCAATGAAAAGTTAGCTAAAAAGTTAGGGAGAAATGGGAGATCCTACGTCTTTAATCATTTGAGTTGGAGCAAAATAATTGAGAGATATGAACGAGTATATGAAGAGACCATTAAATCAACTTAGATATTGTGATCGATAAGTTGGAGAGAGTTTACAGGGAGATTGTTGAGGGTTAATTTTTGAGAAGCCTATTTTTTACTACAATATTAAAGTATGATGGTAGTAAAAAATGTTCAGGTTCGTCGTATTATTGTGTGATGAACTCTATGCAGTTTATACTACTATCATGCTCCATCATTAATTTATGCTGTTTGATGAATGTTTAATTTCAAGTTTGCCGTAGTAGTATAAATGGTGTAGTGAATGAATTTTAGGGACTCTCTCAAGTTGGCTGCCCTTACTGAAGTTTTCTTCGGAGAATGGTTTGATTCGAGGATATATGCGAGTTTTACTGGTCTACCTGTAAAGTTGGCTAGTAATGAGCTTAGAAGGCTCTACAGGATGGGCCTCTTGGAGTATAGGAGGGTTAAGAGGCCTGTTAAGACTAGAAGCGGTAAGGAATGTTTCAGAGGCTACATGTACCAATATAGCGTTAGTAGGCAGGGTAAAAATTATTTAAAATACCTTTTAAATGAGGATGAATATGAGTTTGAGAATTGGTTGAAGTCATCCTTCGAAGTCTACTTGTTTAAGAAGCTGGAACAATATATAGATGCAAAATACGATGAACCTTGGAGGTCGAGGCTGAAAGAAATATTTAAGGAAATATTTAGAAAGAGGAATCCGAGATTCAGGAGGAAACATGAAATATTATTGAAGAGTTTAGAGATAAAGGAGAAGGAAATAAAAAATGATGAAAGGATAAGGGAGCTTGAGAAAAAACTTGAGGAGGAGAGAAAGTTAAGGGAGAAAGCTGAGGAAGAGACGGATCAAGCATTAAAGGAAAGAGACCAAGCATACACAATTCTAAAACGAATGCTAAATTTAACATCGAAGTTAAGAGAATGTCTAACACACAGAATTCAACGTAAAATAGCGTCTACATTAAAGACGATAAAACTAGGAGATTTGTAGAGTGAGAATCGTTTTTGTTGGTAATGGAACGATTTGGACTGATACCTATCCTAAGCCAAACGTGGGAGGTTCAGTACAAACATGGTTTCTTTCTAAAGAATTATCTAGAAGAGGTCATGAAGTATTTATTATTAGACGGAGTCGGATTAAAGAGGTAACCGTTGATAATGTAAATCTTTTAGGCATTAACTTTAAAAGTATAGATGAATGGATACAGCCTTTCTGCTATTTATGGCATTTGGGAGCATTGACATCTAAATTTCTTTTTTCAAAGAAAAGCTTAAAAATAATTAAGAGAGTAAATCCTGACGTAATTTGTTTTATAGATAGATTTACAGGGGTTTTTCAATTATATTTAGAAGTTCCTAAAATTTACATAATGCATGTTCCAGAAGCCTTGGATTTTTTTAAACCTTATGCTATTCGTTTTAATAAGTTAAATTCCATAATGTTCTATGTTAAAAAGATTGTAGAAAGTAGAGTTTTACGAAATGTAGATGAAATAGTTACACTTAATAGTTTTATTGAAAGATATTTGATGAGAATAGGATATAATAACATATGTAGAATACCAAATGGCATAGACATCGAACATTTCTCGAATAAAGGAGATGGGGACTTTATCCTTTATGCTGGCAGATTTGACTGGAACAAAAATGTTTGCAGTTTGGTAAATGTTTTTTCGCAGATACATAAGTCATATTCGGATTATCACCTTTATCTTGTTGGAGCGGGTCAAGAAGAACGTAAGATAAGAAAGATAGTTAAGGAAAAGAAAATTCAATCCCATGTAAAATTTTTCCCTTGGGTGCCTAGGGAGAAACTCATGGAGCTAATGAGTAGATGTTCGGTATTCGTTTTACCTTCATTCTTTGAGGCGGGAGGACCGCCTGTAGTGGTTCTAGAAGCAATGGCTTCAGCTAAACCAGTTATTGCAAGGGCTAACATGGGAACCGTTGACATAATTAATCATGGTAAAAATGGATATCTTTACAGTAAAGATGAAGAATTACAAAAATACTTAGAAATGCTTCTCTCTGACCGTAATTTAAGGAAGAGAATTGGCCGTAACGCAAGAAGGATCGTGGAGCAAGAGTATACTTTTTCTCGAATAGCCGATAAATACGAAGCACTATTTCAAACACTCCTAGGATAAATGCGTAGGGGCCACTAACCAATAGGAATGGAGAATTCACTTATGGTCAATAAAAAGTTAACCGATTATTAAAGAACCCAAAATTTCCGTTAGGAAATGTAAATGGACATATTACTTATCTTATGTTATTTATCGCAATGGGCTGGCACTGCAACTAGATTTATTACATTATTAAATACACTTTCTAAGAGAATTAATATTGCCTTAATTATAACAGAACGACCATCACCCGAAGTATTTACCGAATTACAAAATAAAGTATCTAAAATATTTATTATTCCAAGTAAAAATGATACCAATAAAAATACGATTCTTCATAAACCAATCAAACTAATACAAGAGATTATTTTGTTAACGGTTAATATTCTTAAACTTAGACATACATTTAAGTATGATGTCATATATGTTATACCTCCAATGCAAAATATCTTAGCTTCTTTAATATCATCTATCTTTACACGAAAACCAGTAATTGTAGAGCTACATACTCATATTTTTTCAAATATCAAAGATAAATTATTAAGATCAACAATATCATTAGTTGAGTATATGTTTTTACAGAAAGCAAATGGCGTTATAGTAAATTCACCTATATTTAAAAAGCACCTGATAGTTAATCGTAATGTTGATTCAGAAAAAATATTGATTGTTCCAAATTTTGTTGACACCCAACTATTTGATCCGAGAACAGTAAAATATTCAAAACATTTGCTTAGATATAAGTATGAAACAATTGTAACATATATTAGTTTCTTAAAAGAAGAAGAAGACCCATTTACAATTATTAAAGCGGCAAAAATTGTTCTGCAGGAGTGTCCCTCTGTTTTCTTTGTAATTGTTGGTTCCGGTCCATTGGAATATTCTGTTAAAAGAATGATAAAAAAGTTTGATTTAGAGGATAAGATACTTTTTCTAGGTCAAATACCTCACTTAGAAATACCATCTATTTTAAAAAGTACACATATTTTTGTAGCTACAAGAAAAAATACTACAAGTACCAAATTCGCTACTCCAATAAAAATACTGGAGGCTATGGCTATGGAAATACCCGTCATTACGACTTCTCTGCCTCCAATAGAAAAATTATTTGGTGACGTAGCTATTATGATACCAGCTGGTGATTATATTTCACTTGCACGAGAGATAATTAAACTAGTAAAAAATGAAGATCTAAGGAAAAAAATAGGAAGGGATTCTCGCAAAGCAATATTAAAATATAAACCTGAAAATATAGGTAGAAACCTTCATGATTTTCTTAAACAAATAACTCGGGTGTGTCAATAATGCAATATAAAGAATATTTTTATGAGGTTATTCGAACTCCATTATTTTTAACAATTATTTGCATATTATTACTTCTGATAGTTCCAGCTAAAAATTTATTTATGATTGTAGTTAGACTATTTATTGGTATTCTTGGAATTTTTTATATGCCTGGGTTCTGTATCGTTAAACTACTTTTCGGTAACAGAGACGCCTACAATAAAAGCGTAGTGTATATAGCTATTGGAATAATGTATCATTTACTAGTTTTATTTGCAAGTTGGTGGTACTATAGATTTGTAGGCCCAGTTAGTTTTTCACTATTAGTTTATGTTACATCTACACTTGCGGTTGTTGGTGTATATTTTATTATGGCTTTAAATAATTCTAAAAAACTCTCTTCCATAACTATGAATATTCAACTAAAGGGGATAAACTACTGGCTGACATTTTCTTTACTAATTTTCTTAGTGATAAGCTTGTATTATCAACAATACGCTCCATCGCCACATACTGATGGAGCCGCATATATGGATATGGCTCGAAACTTAGTTAAATATGGTATTTATCGCAGTAATATGATGAACACTGTAAATGAATACGGATATATCGAAACTTCTACTGGGCTTATCCCTTATTTTTACAATTACTTGCTAATAGCTCTTTTCTTTATGATGGGCGACGTATCTTTCCTCACGGCAAAGATTATGCTTATTTTTATTCATTTGCTTAACATAACACTAATTTACTACGTAACAATTATCCTTTTCAATAGAAGAACAGCTACTATTGCAAGCTTATTGTCAGCAATCTCACCAATAATTCTTGCACATATTGGTCTCGCAGGTGGGGCTGAAATTCCAAGCATACTACTTATGTTAACCGCAATTTACTTCTTGTTATGTTTGGCTACTGATTCTTCTAATCACAAACTAGAAGGCATCGTTACTGGGATTCTAATTGGTATAGCTTATAATACATGGTCTTATACAGGTTTTATAATGTTATTATCGTTAGTTGCTTACTTTTTATATCACATCAGTATAACAAAAGCTCCTCAAAAAAAGGCTATGTTCACTCTTTTTTTGATATTAGATTTTTCAATGATCCTCGAGATTCGCTTTTTATTGACACAGGTTAGATATATTATTGGAGCTCCGCTACCTACCTTATTTCCATTTTTACTTCTTATGTCATTAATTTTATTAAAATTTAGGGAAAATTACAAAGCATTGATATCATATCTTTATGTACTTCTCTTCTCTTTTATCATGATTTATTCATTTGCACTGGCTCAATTCAGCACTCCTCAGTTGCATGAATATTTACAATTTATTTCATCAAATAGAAGTGCTACATCTGCCATCGAAATTACCGGTGTTAAACGATACTTATCGCTATTAATGAATTTTAATGGGATTTCCCGCTCATGGAGCAATTACTGGGAAGTTCTCCAAAACTTTGCTGGTACTATAATAGTTTACTCAACACTTTTGTCATTTCTTAGACTTAATAAGTTGAAGGAAAATATGGTCATCGCATCATTCCCTACTATACACGTACTATTGTGGTGTTTTCTCATACAACATCCTTTAATTCAGCCGAGACAGCAAATAAACGCTAGCATTTTTTATTTCATATTAACTGCAAGTTTTATAGACTTTGTACTTGTACCATTAGATAGATTCCCAAAAAAATGGATGCTAAAAATCATTTTGTTTAAAAGATCAAAGATCAACTTTGATTTAAAGCAACTTATCATCATCATACTTATATCTATAACTTTTCTCACAAGCCTGTATTCATCTTATCAAAAAGGAATCGATTTAATGCAGTCGTGGGATTTCAAATCCCGATTTGGCTGGGATTCGGCTATAGAATGGATTAAAAACAACACTCAAGAAGACGATATAATAATGAGTAGAAGTGCAAATTATTTTGCATGGTATACAGAAAGAATGATTGCATGGCCGCCGATAAATGACAGTATAGGGTTAGATGACTTGATAGAAGATATAAGAATGCACAAGGCAAAATATTTAGTGATAGACGAAAGAACATATTATATATATCCAAATCTCCGCGGCCTTTACCTAAATCCAGTAGATTTCCTAGGTGCTCACATAGTTTTTAAGTCAGAGATCAGTGGGCATAGAGTTATTATTTATAATGTTACAAATATTGCCTTAGGAGAACTTGAGTCATCTGTATATATTTTAGATTCTGGAGAAAAACTTGCTAATTGGACAAAAAATGAATTTTACGGAAACGCTTCTTTAGAACTAGATACCTATGACAAAATTCAAGGTAATTGTTCAATAAAGTACACACAAACATTAAAGTATAACTCACTCGTCATTATTTTTAAGCCTGAAAAACCAGTTAATCTAAGCACTTATGATTATTTAGTATTAAAAACAAAATCCTATAATGCTTCTTACATAGCTATCTTATTGGCTACGGATTCTTTAAACTATTTCGTGAAACGGGACATTCCGCTAAGTGTAGGCAATTGGACTAATGTTAAAGTCTCTTTGAAATCTTTAGATGTGGGAAAAGGATCTCCGTATTTAGAAAAAATTTGTTTTATAACGATTTATTTCTACAATTTGGAAATTGGCGAAACATATTCAGTATGGCTTGACGGTGTTTACGCATATAAAGCGAAGTATGTGATAAAAAAAGGATGAAACGAGAGTTTCTAGTTGTTGGGGGAGGGCTTGCAGGAACCTTTATTGCATACAATTTATCAAGGAAAGGCTACGATGTTGTATTAGTTGAGAAAAGCAAAAAAATAGGGGGACTGTTATACACAATTCCGTGTGAAGATTCTAAAGGGAATACATATTTCTTTGATATTGGTCCACACATTCCTCCAAGAAGTGATATTTGGAATTTTTTATGCAAGAAAGTAGAAAATATAAGTTTACAGTATTCTTCATTAAAGAGTAGTATGGAATTGGATAATCACTTTATTTCGTTTCCTTTGTCCTTGAAGGAAATAACTAATATTCCATTAAAGCAGTTGTTAAAGTTCTTCCTATCTTATCTTGAATCATCATTGTCTAAAAGGAATGAATCAACCATTAAGGATTGCTTAATAAACAAATTCGGTGCAAACTTTTATCAAAACTATTTGAGAAACTACATATATAAATTCTGGAAGTTTCCAGTCGATTTTATTTCTAAGGATTGGAGTCTCCGCATTCCATCGGTAAACCTTAAAAATATTATACGCAACGGGCTTTCAACTCATAAAGCTAAATTTGATAGTTCAAATAAGATTTTATATCCAGTATATGGAATAGGGCAAATCTTTAAACCGATTATTAGTGAAATGCTCAGTAATTCAGTTGAACTTAAACTCAATACTATCGTAAAGAGTATTCAGCCATCTATTGACAAACTATATGTAAGCCTTAAGGAACCTAATTCAACGACAGAATACACCTTTAATAAAATTATATGGACGGGTGCTTTACATTATATTACCAGACTAACAGGTTTAAATATACGTAAAAAATTGATTTATAGAGACTTATTGGTAGTGAATTGCGCTATCGAAAAAGAGAATTTGTTAGGCGAAAAAATCATTGATGCATATATTACATCGCCAGAAATAATCTTTCATAGGATCTATGAACCGAAAAAATTTAGCCAAAAAATGGCACCATCAGCATGTACGTCTATATGTATTGAAATTTCAATAACTGAGCATATGAAGAAAATGATCCCTCATATAGTAGAAAAAAGCATCAAACAACTCCAATACTTATATAATTTAGCAAATTCTGATGTAAAATGTCTCAACTATGAAATTATAGAGAATGCTTATCCAGTACTATTTGTAAAATATGAGAGTCTAGTCGATAAATTAACAAAACATCTGGAAAAGAAGAATATATATCTTGCTGGGAGAACTGGAAAGTACCATTATTGGGGGATAGAACAAGTGTTAAATGATGCCAAAAGAATTATAACCGAGTTAACCACTGCTAAAAAGTAAGGAAGCGTAAACTATTTTTGAGTAGATCTATATTATTGTAATAATGATGTTATTATAACGATAGCTAGGTACTTGAGCTTTGAGAAAATAGGTTTGTAGCGTGATAAAAGAGTTTTTGATATTTTCAATTCTAATAGAAAGAGTTAAATTCGCATTAAATGTCCGAAATACAAAAAAATGTTTAAAATATTTAATAAGTAAATTTTTCTATGAATATTCATTTACCTAT
>QNCD01000063.1 GCA_003644385.1 Candidatus Omnitrophota bacterium | reverse complement strand
TAAGTATTTTCAGTATTACTTTTAATAAAAAACTTATTTTTTTATTAATTTTTTAATAAAAAAAGTAATACTTTATTTTTATAGGTATTACTTTTAAAAATAAATCTATCTATAAATATATCTAAATTTCCCTCGTTGCAAGTTTAAAACTCATATAAGCAGATATTACCGAAATAATTCCTGAGAAAATTGCGGTTAAAATCATATTGGCATAGAGTTCTTCAATGTTTAAAAGAGAAACAAGCCAATCTTCTAATGACTTTGTTTCATGAATAAGAATTGAAATAATAATAACCGAAAAAAAGGTTAAAATAAAGTCTAAAATCAATGCATAAGTATAATTTGGCTCTCTACATTTGCATTTTACCATTAAATTTACTCCTTTCTATACATTCGACTACCACAATTGGGACATAATGTATTCATACATGGTTTTCCTGCTTGATGAACTATTTCAGTCCCACAATTACTACATTTACATTTACCACCAGGTCCTAAATTTCTTCTACCTACCATTTTAATTTCACCTAAAATAATACTTTTTGTTTAGTCATTTTTAATTGTTTAATTGCCTGTAATTTTAATCTTTTCTTTCGTTTGGGCCTACAAAATCGTAATATAGTTCCATCTAATCGTTTTATTGTAACAGATGATTTTACACATCGAGAAAATGGAAAAAATTGTTTTGTAGTAATCCAAATACGTTTTCTACCAAGAACTCCTTTTATTCTTTTTTTCTTATGTAAATATCCCATGTCTTTGTACCTCTAAGTCTTCCAATGATATAATTTCCCATTAAATCTTTTTGGTTTTACCATTATTTTTTCCTTCTTCGTTCAGCAATTCGTAAAATTCGTTGTTTAGTGACAGGTTTCATGTGAATATACCATATCCATCCACATAAACGATTTGGATTTTTTATTCCTCGTTTTTTCCGAACGGTCCTAACACATTGATCAAACCATTTTTTTGGAGGTCGTTTTGGCATTAATAATATTCTCCTTCTTTTATTCTTTCTTCTTTAACTAATTCACATTCTTCATACATAGGACAATATGCTTTACACCAAGATGTAGGTTCGCATATTCCTTCTTTAAATTCTTCATTAGGATCTCTAATATATTCTGGTGGAATAAGTATACCTTCACCTTTTAATATCCATACATTAGCCCAATCATAATATATTCCCCCTAATTCTCGTAATTTATCTTCAGATATTTCAACAATTAATGGATAATTACCATATCTTTCAGCATCTGAATCTGGTAAAATAGTAGTTGCCAAATATAATGTAGGAACTTCAGTATATTCTTGTGGTAATCCACCATGTGTTCCATGCCCTCCTCTTAATCCTTCTTCTTTAATTTTTTGTGCTACATCATATTCGGTATAATGAAATAATATTAACGTTTGATTTTTTTTAGTATTTTTTTCTTTGTTGTTGGTCTTAAGTGCCAAAACCAAATCCATCCACATAGTTTTTTTGGATCTAAAATTCCTTTAACATTAGAAAGTGATCTTGTACAACTATTCCACCATTTTTTAGGAGGCCGTCTAGGCATTTTTCTAACCATAAATGATTGATCGACATCCTTTTGTTAAACGGTATCCTCTTCGTTCCATTGCCCGACAAATATCAATAATAACTTCCTGTTTTAACTTATTTGCCTTTTGAATAATTTGAGATCTAGTCATTCGTCTTCCATTTATGGAGATTCCAATACGTTTTGTCTTTCTTCTTGGACTTGCTAAAGCTACTAAATAAGTTGCCCGTTTAATTAATTTTACTAGTTCATCTCGATTTTTAGCTCTTCGTATATCAGCTCTAATAGCATTAGCTAAACATTTAATACCAGGAATACCATCTCGACATTGTGGATATACTCTTGCATATTTTCTTGGTCTTTGTCTTATTCCTCTTCTTCTACTTCTTGCCATAAAGTCATCTCCTATGGATTAATATAAATACCATATCCTCCTTTTAATGGTTTTACTATACATCGTTTTCCTCTTCGATTATACATTGCACAAGCTTTGGTTGCTTTCCGTTTTAAACGAAGTTTCATTACTAATCGGTATCTAATACCTCTAATGTGTCTAACACCTTTCATTTTATTTTACATCCATTAAATTATAAACGAAATAAATTTGAGCATAAAAAAAGAGAGAAAAAAAAAGGAGAGCTTATCATTTATCGAGGTCTACATTTTTTAAATCCTCGATGGCCACCCAAAGCTCTCATCCATGTCTTAGTTCTACGATTGTAGAAACATTTACCACTTCTTCGCCTTGCCATATAATACACATCATTTTTTTATTTTTTTTTTAGATAATAAAATTGAAAATTGATTAATAAAATTTATTATTAAATAAAATAAAAAAAATTAATTTTAAAATTTTATTGGTTAAAAAATCTAACTTTTGAAAAAAATAAAAAAAAGAAAATTCAAGATAGAAATTATCGATTTAATAATTTTATACCTAACAATGCTATTCCTGATGCAATAAGAGATGCAATTAACGTTGGTAGATATACTCGATCCCACAAATATCTTGGAGTAGCCATTAAATCTGCCCATAACCAGAAATCAATTAGTATTGCAACTGAAAATCCAATGCCAAAAAATAAAAGAAAAAATAAGAGATATTTCTTTGAAGTTTCGTAAGGTAATCTTCTACAGCTTTGCCGAAATCCACAGGTATAGTAATAGATTACTACTATTACTATAACCATAATGAGTAATGGCAATGCAACCCAAAGAATATTTACTAAGTCCATTGTCAATCACCTTAACTTTTGAAATAATAATAGATAGAGATAGCCAAGATTCCTGAACATATAGCAATTACAATGATGATAGCTACTGTTATGTTGAAAGCTGGAAATTGCGTATCTTCCCAATCTGCATAGTTTTTCCAATAGACAATTTCGATAGATTCTGATTCATTCCCATGAATCCAAGCCAATACTCTATGATAATGAGTTCGATACTGTTCAGCTTTGAATCGATTGTAGGTTGATGAATAATGATCTGTATCGATTTTATCATATCCATCTTGAAACCATGATACATTGAGATATAGTTCAACTGGATTAGAAGTAGAAGTATTCCAATATTGATATTGTTGTCTTACTTTTCGATTATCTCCTCCATATCCATCGTAATGATCGATGTCATAGCCAAGATTCCATGTTGTATTGAAAAGAATTTGGGTAGTATTGCTAACAAAATTTTCAATGTCATATTCAGCTTCTGAATTACTCCAGGTAACTCCTGTTTGATTGATTCCATCTAAATAAATGTCCTGAGAATCTAATTTTGTTTTATCTGGAGGAATCCAATAGATTGTTGCATTGACATCATAGGTACTTAGAGAATTTGAATTTGGCATTTGACATTGAAATGAAATATTATATCCAACAATACAATCAATAGTAGAACTTACCTCAACAGTTGGGAATTGAATTCCTGTAGATTGAGTTGTATTGGTATAATAAATCGAAATACTTGGAGATCCAAGCATAGTCACCGTAATATTATAGACAAATCGAAGGATAATTGTTTCATTTGCTGATAGACAATTTGAAAGATTGACAATAATTTTTCCATTAGCATCTATGGTTACATTATTCGTTGGATTATCGAAAGGTGTATTATTATACCGAATATCATTGTAGCTAAGAGAAATAGAATTTCCATATATTGTTGTATAATTAAATAAATCAGCGGATGTCCAAGATGCATTAGTATTAGCAGTTATATTTTCTTCTAAAGTCAAAATAATTGATGTATCGCTTAGACTGGTTGCATTATCTGGAATTGCAAGTAAAGCTTGAGCATAGTTATCAGTATTTTCAACTGCATTATCCATTGCAAATGTACCTTTGGACCAATTTAACCCAATGATACTAAAAGTTCCTGTTGGTTGGTTGATAGAATAATTAGTTCCCGTTATACTTTCCGTTTTTACTGATTGTATTAATAGTAGTCCAACGATAAACAATGAGATAAAATATAGCAAGAAAATTTTACTTTTTACTTTGTTCATTTTTAATCACTCCTTTTATTTTTTTTATATTTTAATTTTGAAATAAAATTCAACATTAATAACTTACATAAGTTATTAATGTTATCATTACAAAATGTCAATAAATGACCATAATTCATTTTTCTTCTCTCCACCACTTTTGAACATAATATCCTGAAATAACTACAATAAATATGATTCCTAATGGAAATAACCAATAAGCTACCGATTCAATAAAACTTCTATACCAAGTAGGATCTTCTGGATCACTTCCACCTCCAGTTTCATAACTGGTAAAATCAATAATGAATGATAATTCAACTGAATTTGAAGGATCATAGCTATCATTTACTCGACAATGATATGATAAACTTATCTTATTATTTGCATAAAAATTCATAGTAAAAGAATAATCCGTTCGATTTTCTCGTAAAGTATCGGGATTATCAAATTCAGATTTCCACATATAAAATCGACAATCGGAAGATGTATTTGGATTTTCTGTTATCATTACATAAATTGTTAAATATTTTTTAACAGGAATTGAAATTCTCATATTTTCGGTAATAAAGATTTGAGTTGAGCCTTTATAATACCACATTGTTAAAATTGGATTTAAAGTTCTATTTTCAAAATAAATGTCTAAGTCTAATGGTGACGATAACGTTACGGTAATATTACAAAGATAATTACCAAGGTTTGTAAATGAAATTGACTTATTATTTGCATATACCATTTTGACGGTCTTATTAAATACTGATGAATTTAATATTATCGAATAAGTTCCTGGAGTTCCATCAACAAACACATCAAATCTATCTTTGTAAATTGTGAATATTTCATTATAAATATACAAATTTGATGGTTGATTTACAGATTGAACATAAACATCTGGACGGTCTATATAAAACTGATAATTGTATTCATAGTAATTTGTTTGATTAAAAATACGTATTCTACTATTCCACCATCCTTCTTTCATACAAAAAGGACGAATTGAGAATGTCCAATTTCCAGTTGTTTGAGTTAAATCGGGAATAGAAGATGCAGAAATATTTAAAATATTTGAATATAATCGGTGGGGAGCATATTCTGAAAAATAACCATCAACCCATTGAAAACGATAAAATACTCTATAATCCCATTTTGGATTTAAATCAAGCCATTTAGTTTGTATAGAATGATGGAATTTAATTGATAAAATTCGATCTATTTGTGCATTTGGATTTTGTTGTTGGACTATTTCTACAAGATCATCATATATATCAGTATAAGTAAGAGTAATTTCATTGAGTTCCCATATCGAATCAAAATGGACTATACATGAACTACCACCAATTGCCGATTCTTGTAATAACAGATGATAATCATAGACTAAACTTTCTGGAAAATTAATTGTGCCATCGTATTCACCATCTACATAAAAATTCCATGCGGTAGTATTCAATTGCTTTATGGCGTAAAAATGCCATTCGTATGGATTAATTAAAAATGAACTATTTACTAAAATAACAATTTGAGTTGGCAAGCCATAATCTTTTACGATCCCATATTTTATGAGATTATCTTCTCCAAAAGATGTTGAAATAAAATAGCCAATTGTAACTGTTGGTGTTCCTGGTTTGTATAAACCAAAGAACATTGCTTCATTTGTTATAGTATCCATTTTTATATATGATCCAAACATTCTTCCAATGCCATAGTATGTGTTTTCAACGGTATATATGGTATCATACTGGTTATCACAAGTTAAATACCCATTACTTTCTACTGGACTTACATAATAATTCCATAGACTTGTATTTAACGAGTTATCGTTAAAATCATCTATTAATGTTCCATTAATTGATAACTCAGGAGATATTGTGTATATTTCTTTTGTTTTACTATTATTTACATTAATAAGTAATTCAATATCAATTTGAGCGTTTTCATCAAAATTATACAATCGAGAATCTAAGAGTAGTTTATTATTTGTCACATTATAAAGTGATGGATAAATTGGATAGTCAGATTTAAGCCCAATAAAATGCCCTATCAAATTATATTGCGATCTTAATGTTTCATTAGAGTAATACGAATTAACATTACAAATGAAATTCTGATAATATCGTTCATTCGATTCTATATCAACATTAAGAATAAAATTGTTTAATGTTATACTCTTTGTGTCTAATTTTATGTCGTCACTCTCCATATTAGTCATATTTCCATTGTTATTTCCTACTTGGTCGGTAATCATTGGATATTCATCATTTTCTCCCATTTTCCACCAATTTTGGCAATTTATATATGAAGAATGAGTTGTTATATCATAATTTCTTATTTTATTGTTATATAGTTCTTGGATTTCACTTAATGATAACG
Organism: Candidatus Omnitrophota bacterium; assembly: GCA_003644385.1. Classification (GTDB taxonomy): domain Bacteria; phylum Omnitrophota; class Gorgyraeia; order Gygaellales; family Profunditerraquicolaceae; genus B70-G16. Next base: position 2,568 of record QNCD01000063.1, on the reverse strand, counting down.
ATTTATTCCAGATTGAAACTTCATCTATATCTCCTACAAAACATACATCTTCATGACCTCCTATCAAACAATCAAAAGAATTTCTGACATTTCCGATATTTGAACCCCATCCTGAGCCTGTTGTAAGGCTTCCATCAATGTAGATAGCTAATCCCGTATGATCATTCGTTCCATCATTTGTTAAAACGATATGATGCCAATTACCATCGTTAAATCTTTCAGATGTTACTTTACTAACTTGATCATTATTCTCATCATAAAGTTCAAAGTAAATCTTACCATTTAGAATATATCCTACTATTCCATAAACATCGAATAAACTCAAAAATTTAGTAATAAAAGGATAAATTATATAATCTGAATCTGGTGTATTATATCTAATCCAAAGGCTAATCGAAAATGGATCGGTAACGTTATAGTCTAACGCATCACTACAATTGATATATTCACTATTACCATCAAAATTGATATACTTAGAACCTTTTGTGATTAATTGTGTGTAATTTGGATAAAAATTAGTCAATATTGAAAAATCTTCTACTGTATTGTTGTTATAAAAGTTATAGATTCCTGAGTTCTGATTAGAACTATTCAAATATAACGTATAATCTTCTAATGGTTCATCGTTTGTCAAGTTATATCGAGATCCATTCCAATCTACTCGAAACCTATTGATTTCAATTGAAGATGAGTAGTTCCAAATAATATTATAATCTGGTTCCCATGATTTTTTAATATTATCAAAATAAACAATACCTTGTTCAGTACCAGGTCCGTGCCAGCGTAATCCAATAGCCATTGCCGTTATTTTTGTTATCCCATAAGTTTGATCATAAAAAGTTTCATTTAGATGATCTAATTCACCGTTTGTATATAAACTCCATTTTTGCCAATTCGTATTAAATGTAATATTATAATTAACCCAGTTATCCATATACCAATATCCAATAGCACCAGAAATTCCCCCCTTACGATAAACGGCAATTTGTCTTGGGCTACCATATGCATACCATATTGGAGAACATGCTAATTTTGTATTTCCAGTGGAATCTTCTCCATATAACCAAAAAATAACGTCTAAATAATAAGATACGCCAACACCAGGATCATATTGTAAAAAGTCTATATACATATCTAATGATACAGAACCAATGGTTATACCTCGTTCAAAATATCCCATAGCATATGCGTTATTACCAAATGTTACATATCCATTTGTGTGCGTATCTAACACTTTTGTATGACCTGCTTGTATATTATCTACTTCAACTGTAGTTAATGATGTCTTTGTTATATCCCAACCAGCAGGCGGATAACCATCTTGATCAAATGTAAAACTCCAAATATCTTCTATGAAGGATTTATTTGTAGAAATGTTATAATAGAATTGAACGGCTTTTAGTCCCCTTTGTAATTGAAAATGAAGGGAAATATTACATGATATAAAAATTTTAATAACATTAATAGAAATTAAATCTGGTAAATATTCAAAATCATTTCCAACATTTATTATTTGAAATTGTGAGGTAGAAATGTTATACACTTGTAAAATTTCATTTAATAAAGTTAGATTTGTTTGATTATTCCCAATTTTTCTATAATCCTCTAATGTTGTAAAATTCAAGTTAATTGAAGCGATTTCCGTACCATTGGCATAGTGATAACTAATTTTCGTAAGGTTATTCGTATTTAAATAATGTAATTTTAACATAATTAATCCATTTGTGATATTGAGAGTTTTTCCATACCAAGTGGCATTAATATCATTTCCATCAACCCAATTATGCAATTCATCTTGGGTTAGGAGTTTATTTTGAAAGTTATCAAATATTCCAGTCATATTTTGATAATAAAATCCATACCAATCATCATTTAGTAATTTATTTGGTTGTAATGCGAGAAAATCATTGTTAAATGAATCATTATGATATAAATCAACAGTTATATTCTGAATTTGGGTTAAATTACCAGAATCGACTGTAACATTTACGTTAAAATCCCAAAAATTGCTATTTCCATTAGGATTTGTAGTGGTGTTTGCATATAGATTTGTGTTAATATTTGAATTTTCTGTTTGAATTACTTGAGAATTATTTGATATATTAACATTATATAAGGTTATACTAATGATATTAAGAATAAAAATACTGAGTAACAATAAACTAAATGCTTTATGTTTTAGCATGGGTCAAGCCTCCTAAGATATTTTCTTTCTTGATGAATTTCTTCATCCCGAATTAATTCTTTCCATTCCTTATAAAAGAAGATAATTATTATAATAATAGCAATAAACAAATAAGAAACTTCAAAAGATAATAAAATTTTATTATCCTCATACAAATAGATTCTACCAAAAAAAAGACAAATTAATTTAAACAAATATAAAGAAGATACCGTAATACTTGTTATACAACTAACAAACCAAAATACAAATTTCTTTTTATTAAGCATTTTTTAAATACACCCTTTTTATGGATTATCAATTTGAGTTAAATCGCCCGAATCAACTGATACATTTACATTAAGATCCCAAAATTCACTTTCTCCATTATGAGTAGAAGTAGAATT
>QNCD01000062.1 GCA_003644385.1 Candidatus Omnitrophota bacterium | reverse complement strand
TTTCTTTTTCATTAATTAAACCTTTTCTTCTTCTTTTTTTTCTTCTTTTATCTCTCCTGCCTCTTCAACAAAAGGATAGGGATTTGCTTTTAATTGCCTTAAGCCCTCGGCAGTAGCCTTAATTACGTTCAAAGGGTTATTAGAGGTCAAACATTTAGTGAGGATATCTTTTATTCCCGCGGATTCGCATACTGCCCTCACCGGGCCTGCGGCAATAACACCGGTTCCTTCGGATGCAGGCTTAAGCAGCACCTTTGCTGCTCCGTAACGGCCAATGATTTCATGAGGGATAGTCGTTCCCTCTAAGAAGACAGGGAAAATCGACTTTTTTGCCTTGGATAGAGCTTTTTTTATTGCGCTGGCAACTTCATTAGCTTTTCCCTGTGCATAGCCTACCCGGCCATGGGTATCTCCGACTACAACCAGGGCGCTAAAATGCAGCTTCTTACCGCCCTTGGTTACTTTTGCTACGCGGTTAATGGAAATTACCTTCTCAACTAATTCCGCTTTATGTTCTGGATTTAATTCCTGCATCTTCTATTAACTCCTCTTAGAACTCAAGGCCTGCTTTGCGAAGAGACTCGGCAAAAGCCTTTACCCGGCCGTGGTATAAATATCCGGCGCGGTCAAAATTAATTTTGGTTATCCCTTTTTCCTTCAGGCGGCTTGCAAAGACTTCTCCGAAAAATACTGCAGCCCTGATATTGCCTGCGTAAGGGAATTTCGCTTTTATTTCTTTATTGTGCGTTGACATAGAAAAGAGAGTTTGATTTTTTTTATCGTCTACAACCGAAGCAGTAAGATTCCTTAAGCCCCGGTGCACAATCAGCCTCGGGCGGTCTCCCAGGGTTTTCATTTTTACCCTTATTCTGTCATGCCTTTTTTTGCGTCCCTGATTTTTTGTATTTTTCATGGCTTTATATTATTTAGTGGTGGCCTGGGCCTTGCCCACCTTTCTCTTTATATATTCGCCTGCGTAGCGTATGCCTTTTCCTTTATACGGTTCAGGCGGCCTGACTGCCCGGATCTCCGCGGCGATTTCTCCCACTTTCTCCTTGTCAATGCCGCTTATGACAATTAAATTCTGTTTAGGGGCTTCTATTTTTACATCATCGGGAATAGGGAAATTTACCGGATGCGAATAACCTACCTGCAGGTTCAAGGTTTTTCCCTGGACTTGCGCCCTGAAACCAACACCCTGGATCTCCAGCTCCTTCTTATACCCTTCGCTTACCCCCTTAATCATATTAAAGATAAGCGCGCGGTAAAGCCCGTGTAAAGCCCTGTCCTCCTTGGTGTCGACGTTTCTTTTTACCGTAAGTTCGTTATCCTTGATTTCTATAATCAGGCGGCCTGATAATTTACGCTCAAGTTTTCCTTTCGGACCCTGCACGTAAATTATGCCTCCTTTCTGTTCGATTTTTACTTCCTTAGGTACTGCAACCGGCCTTTTTCCTAAACGTGACATAGTCTTTCCTTTTACCAGATATAAATCAATACCTCTCCGCCCAGGTTTTTGCTTTTAGCCTGAAAATTGGTCATAATTCCCTTGGGGGTTGAGATTATCGCCAGGCCCTTGCCTCTTAAAACCGAGGGGATTTTATGGTATTTTGTGTACACCCTCAGGCCGGGTTTAGAAATACGTTTGATATTCCTTATTACGCATTTACCGCCGATATATTTCAGGTAAATTCTGATTTTGCCCTGTTTCTTATCGTCAATAATCTTGAAATTATCGATATACCTTTCTTTTTTCAAAATCTCCAGGATTGCCTTCATGGATTTAGATGCGGCTACGTCTACGTTTTCTTTTTTAGCCATAATCGCGTTGCGCACCGCGGTGAAATTATCGGCAATCAAGTCTGTTCTTGACATCTGTTTTTCTCCTTAACCTTTAAAATGGAATTACCAGCTCGCTTTTTTTACTCCGGGAATCATGCCCTGCCAGGATAATTCCCTGAAGCATATACGGCAGAGTTTAAACCTTCTTAAATAGCCTCCTGACCTGCCGCAAATAGAACACCGGTTGTGTTGACGGGTTGAATATTTAGCTTTTCTTTTCCATCTTTCTAATTGCGATTGTTTAGCCATATTATTTATTTTGTTCCAAAGGGCATTCCGAATAACCTTAAGAGTTCCCTGGCCTGCTCTACTGATTTTGCCCTTTTGATTACAATAGTAATATCCATTCCCTGGGGCCGGTAAATCTTATCGTATTCAATTTCCGGAAATATATTTTGCTCGCTTATCCCCAAACTGTAATTTCCTGCCTCGTCAAAAGAATCCAGAGAAACCCCTCTGAAATCGCGGATCCTGGGCAAGGCGACATTTATCAACCGGTCAAGAAATTCATACATGATCGTTTTTCTCAAAGTCACTTTGCAGCCCACAGGAAGGTTTTTGCGTATCTTAAAATTAGCGATCGCTTTTTTAGCCCGGCGCATCACCGGTTTCTGGCCGGTTATGACAGCTAATTCCTCCATTGCCTTTTCCAGTGTTTTTATGTCTTCGCGCGCGCTGGCCACACCCATATTGATTACAATTTTTTCGAGCATCGGAATGGCAAGTTTATTCTTCAGCTGGAATTTCTCCTGCATTGCGGGAATTATTTCTTTTCTGTATTTTTCTAATAAGTTAGGAGTCATTTTATATCGTCTCTTTGCATTTTCTGCAGATGCGCGATTTTGTTCCGTCGCTTAAAAGCATGAAACCGCAGCGGACAGGGCGGTTGCAGCTTTTGCAAAACAACATAAGATTGGATAACGCTAAAGGCTGTTCAATGGAAACAATACCGCCTTTATCGTCTTCGCGGGTACGGCGTTTATGTTTTTTAGATAGATTTAACCCCTCAACTATCGCCCTGCCTTGAGAGGGAAAAAGCCTTAAGACCTTGGCTTTTTTTCCTGCATCTTTTCCTTTGATCACCTGCACTAAGTCGCCGCGTTTTATCTTTTGCATCAAATTACCTCTGGGGCTAATGAGATTATTTTGGTGAAATTTCTATCCCTGAGCTCCCTGGCAACCGGGCCGAAAACTCTCGTGCCCTTGGGATTAAGCTGGTTATCTATAAATACGATGGCATTGCGGTCAAAGCGCAATATCGAGCCATCAGGCCTTCTGATTGCTTCTTTTGTGCGCACCACAACCGCTTTTCCTACTTCTCCCTTTTTTATTGTTGCTTCAGGAGCTGACTCTTTCACCGCTACGTTGATAATGTCGCCTATATCCGCAAAACGTGTATCTTTTTTATTCAATACAGAGATGAATGAGGCACGTTTCGCACCGGTATTGTCAGCCACGTCTAAAATGCTGCGCATCTGAATCATAATCCACCTCGATTAAGATTTTCCCTCAGGCTGCGGATTCTCAACAACCACGGCTTTTTCCACAATAGACACCATTCTAAAGCGCTTGTCCTTAGATAAAGGGCGGGTCTCCTGAATCCTCACCTTATCTCCGACCTTGGCTTCGTTTTTTTCATCATGCACTTTAAATTTATTAAATTTCGGTATTAGCCGGCGGTATTTTCTATGCTTGCTGACCTGCATAATTTTTACGGTAATGGTTTTATTCATCTTATCGCCGATTACCGTACCGATGAATTCTTTTCTTTTGCCCATGCTACTCTTCCTTTGTCTGTTGGCCTAACTTGCGCAATACTGTTTCCACCCGGGCAATGTCTTTTTTTATCAAAGACATTGTGTGTGGCTTATCCACTCTGCCGGTAAAGCGCTGCTGGTTGAGCTTAAACAGTTCTTCCTTAAGCGCCTTTCTTTTTTGCAGTAGTTCGTCTTTTGTGAAGTTATTTAATTCTTTTGCTTTCATTTTTATGCTGTGTGCTGCCTGGTGATGAACTTTGTCCTGAACGGTAATTTATAAGCTGCCAGGCGGAAGCAATAACGGGCAAATTCTTCCGGGATCCCCCCAAGCTCAAAGATTACCTTGCCTTTTTTTACTATTGCCACCCAATGGTCAAGTTCTCCCTTGCCTTTGCCCATTCTGACTTCCGCAGGTTTTTTCGTTACGGATTTGTCGGGAAATGCGCGTATCCAGAGTTTACCGCCTTTATGCAGCTGTCTGGCGAGTATCACGCGCACTGCTTCTATCTGGTTATTTTTTAACCAGGCGTTTTCCAGCGACTTTAACCCGAATTCGCCGAATGCCAGCCTTGAACCCTTGGTGGCAATCCCTCGGCGGCTACCGCGCTGTGATTTTCTGTATTTTACTCTCTTGGGCATTAAAGCCATCTATAAACCTCGCCTATTGATTTTGTTCCTGCGAATCCGCGCTTGGTGTATTTCTTTCTATTTTCGTTAAAATATCGCCTTTGTATAACCATGTTTTGATTCCGATTAAGCCGTAAGTGGTCAAACTTTCGGCAAAACCATAGTCAATATCAGCGCGTAAAGTTGCCAGGGGGATTTTTCCCTGTTTAAAGGTTTCTGTGCGCGACATTTCTGCGCCTCCCAGCCGTCCGGCTGCGCTGATCTTAATACCCTGCGCCCCGGCATTCATGCTTTGTTCTATTGCGCGCTTGATTGCCCGGCGAAAAGCAATCCTTTTTTCCAGCTGTAATGCAACGTTCTCGGATACAAGCTGCGCATCCAGAGCCGGGTTTTTTACTTCTTCTATATCTATAGAAATCTCTTTTTTAAGCATGGCATTTAAATCTTCTCTTAACCGTTCGATATCTGCGCCGTGGCGGCCGATGATTATACCGGGACGCGCTGAAAGAATGCGGACTTTCACTTTACCCGAGACCCGCTCAATTAAGATTTTTGAGATCGCCGCATTTTTTGCCCGGCCTTTGATAAATTTCCTGATTTTATAGTCCTCGGCGATCAGTGCCGGATACTCTCCCGGCTTAGCAAACCAACGGCTATGCCAGGTCCTGATTATCCCGATTCTTTGTAAAAATGGATGAACTTTTTGCCCCATACTCTCCTCTTTTTTATTTTCCTTTCAGGTCAAGCTCTAACCTGATATGCGAAGTTCTTTTTTTAATCAGCGTTGCCCTGCCAAATGCCCTGGCCTTAAAACGCTTCCAGGTAGGCCCGACATTACAGATAGCCCGGGAAACGTATAATTTATCTTCGCTGAAACCTTTCGCCTTGGCATTAGCAATCGCCTGTTTTAGAATTTTAAGAAGGTAGTCCTTAGGCCTTTTGTTTAAATTACTAAGGATAGCCAGCGCCACAACCGCATCTTTATTGCGGATTAAGCCTATGACCTGCCTTACTTTAGGCGGTGATTGCCTGATAAATTTTGCCTCAGCTTTCACTAACATTATTTATTCCTTTTGCTTATGTCTTATCCGGGGCTTTCTTTGCTTTTACTCCGCCGTGTTTTCTAAATATCCGTGTAGGGGCGAATTCCCCTAATTTATGCCCTACCATATTTTCGGTAATAAAAATGGGGATGTGCTTTCTGCCGTCGTAAACAGCAAAAGTTAAACCTACAAAATCCGGTATGATTGTTGAGCGCCTGGACCAGGTCTTTATTGCCTGGCGCACCCCTGAACGCCGCGCCCTTTCCGCTTTTAATATTAATTTCTCTTCAACAAAAGGACCCTTTTTTATTGACCTAGCCATATTATCTCCTGCGCTTTACAATAAATTTATTAGAGTATTTATTTTTTTTACGAGTTTTGAATCCTTTAGTTGGCATACCCCATCGCGAAACCGGGTGCGGGTTTCCCTGCCCGGATTTACCCTCGCCGCCTCCATGGGGGTGGTCAACCGGATTCATGGCAGCGCCGCGCACATGCGGCTTTCTTCCCAGCCAGCGGTTTCTACCTGCCTTTCCCAGAGATATTGCTTCGTGTTCAATATTACTCACCTGTCCTATAGTAGCATGGCAGTCTAAATCAATAAGCCTGACTTCTCCCGAAGGCAGTTTTATATGGGCAAACTTATCTTCCTTTGCCATAATCTGGGCTGATGATCCCGCGCTCCTGACGATCTGGCCGCCCTTACCTTTGCTTAATTCTATGTTATGAATCAAAGTTCCCGAAGGAACATATCTTAAAAGTATATGATTCCCTTTTTTAATTTCCGTGGTTTTTTGGTCCGATGAAATAACCTGATCTCCTACCCTTAAGCCCGCAGATGCCAGGATATACCGTTTTTGCTTATCCGGGTATTCCAGTAATGCCAGGCGTGCTGAACGGTTAGGGTCGTATTCAATAGCAATAACCTTTGCCGGCTGGTCGCGTAAATCGCGTTTAAAATCTATAATACGCATTAATCTTTTATGCCCGCCACCGCGGCCCCTCACGGTAATGCGGCCGGCATTATTCCTGCCCCCGGACTTCTTTAGAGGGCGGGTGAGTGATTTTTCCGGCCTGGTTTTGGTTATTTCGGCAAAATCAGGCCCGATCATCCAGCGCCTTGAAGGAGTTGTAGGTTTAAATTTTTTTATTCCCATTTTATGCCGTCTCTATTTTTTGGCCTTGTTTTAAAGTAACTATTGCTTTTTTAACGTCCGGGGTCTTACCCAGCTGGTATCTTACTCTTTTTAGTTTCCCTTCGGATATTTGCGTGTTCACTTTATTCACTTTTACTTTATAAATCTCTTCCACTGCATCTTTGATCTGGATTTTATTCGCATTTTTTTCTACCAAAAACAGGTATTTCCCACCGGGCTCGTAAAGCGTGGATTTTTCCGTCCTGAGTATTGCTTTTATAATTTCGTGTGCAACCTTGGTCACTTTATCCTCTCAATCAATGCTTTTAAACCGGCCTGGGTAACAACCAACTTCCTGGAAGATAAAATATCGTAGGCGCTGGCATTCTGCGAAGAAGCTAATTTTAAAAAACCGATATTTGCCAAAGCTGTCTTTAAATCGGGGGAGATTTTATCAGACAATACAAGCGCGTAATTTTTTTTATTACGCATCCGTTTGTTCCCGGAATTGATTAAATTTAGATTTGTAAATACCTTTACTGCATCTTTTGTCTTCGGGCTATTTAAATTAAGCTCGTTTAATATAATTATGTTTTCGTCTTTCACTTTTGCATTTAATGAGGATTTCAGGGCTAACTTTTTAATTTTGTGCGGTAAGGCATAAGAGAAACTCCGCGGATGCGGGCCAAATACTACTCCTCCACCGCGCCATAACGGAGAACGGCTGGAACCTGCTCTTGCCCTGCCGGTGCCTTTTTGTCTCCAGGGTTTTGCGCCACCCCCTCTGGTTTCTCCGATTGTTTTAGTTGAAGCCAGGCCTTTTCTCCTGGCAGCCTGATATGCTAATGTTGCCTGGTAAAGTGCCGCCCGGTTAACTGTACCGTCAAAGGCTTTTTTATCAAGCTTGATTGACTCGATCTTTTTGCCCTCACTATTATATACAGGTAAGGTAATCGCTTCCATTTTTTAAGAGCCTATTTCTTTTTTCCCTTATCAACTGCTTTCTTTTCTTCTAACGGGCCTGCCTTAGCTGTTTTTTCTTTGATTTTTTTACGATTAGATAGCTATTTTTGCTACCGGGAACCGCGCCTTTTACCAGAAGAATGTTGTTGTCCGCATCTACTTTAACTACTTTTAAATTTTGCACTGTAACCTGGGCATTGCCCATATGTCCGGGTAAATGTTGGCCTTTCCAGACTCTTCCCGGAGAAGTACTTGCGCCAATTGAGCCAATACGCCGATGAGACATGGAACCGTGGCTTTGGGGGCCCCCGTGCCAATTCCAACGCTTCATTCCGCCCTGGAATCCTTTACCTTTGGAAATCCCGGTCACATCAATAAAATCCCCGCTCTTAAATAAGTCTACTTTTATTTCCTGGCCAACTTTATATTCTTTTTCCGGTTCTTTTAAGAATTCCTTAATAACTTTATGCGCGGCAATATCCAATTTCTTAAAATACCCGGCGAGAGGTTTTTTCAGGTTTTTCCCTTTGACCGTATCAAAACCCAACTGTACGGATTTATCCTTTACCGATAAAACATGGCAAGGCCCGGCCTCAATAACGGTCACTGCAAGAAACTCGCCGTTTTCGCCGAAAACCTGAGTCATCCCGATTTTTTTTCCTAATAGTCCGTTCATCAGTGAGCGCGTAACTTACGAACGCCAAGCGCAAGCAAATCGTTTGCGCGAATTGGCTCCAAGCATTCCGCAGTGTACATCTGAATGCAAGGAGCTAAATTGTTGCACAAAACTCATTTTATTTCTACGTCTACCCCTGCCGAAAGCGTTAATTTTCTTAACGCATCAATTGTTTTAGAGGGGGGTTCGAAAATATCAATAATACGCTTATGCGTTGATAGTTCAAACTGCTCCCGCGATTTCTTGTCAATAACCGGGGAGCGCAGCACCGTATACATCTCTTTTTTCGTAGGCAGCGGTACCGGCCCGGAGAATCTTGCGCCGGTACGCCTTACTGTTTCCACGATTTCGCTTACTGCCTGATCCAAGAGGCGGTGGTCATAAGCTTTCAGTTTTATTCGGATTTTCTGCATTTTTTAAAATAACCTGTTTCCTGTTAAGCAATTATTTCTGTAACTACGCCTGCTCCTACTGTCCTGCCGCCTTCTCGAATAGCAAAACGTGATTCTTTTTCCATGGCGATAGGCGTAATTAATTCTACTTCCACGGCTACGTTGTCGCCGGGCATAACCATTTCAACTCCCTGAGGCAAAGATAATATAGAGCCGGTAACATCGGTAGTCCTGAAGTAGAATTGCGGACGGTAGCCTTTAAAGAACGGAGTATGCCTTCCGCCTTCTTCTTTTGTTAATACGTAAACCTGGCCCTTAAACTTTGTATGCGGAGTTATTGATTTAGGAGCAGCTAAAACCATACCTCTTTCTAGGTCGTCTTTTTCTATACCCCTTAAAAGCAGGCCGACATTATCTCCTGCTTGGCCTTCATCGAGGAGTTTTCTGAACATTTCTACACCGGTGACTACTGTTTTATGGGTTTCCGGCCTTAATCCCACCATTTCTACTTCGTCGTTGACTTTAATTTTTCCGCGTTCAATCCTGCCGGTTCCCACTGTCCCTCTTCCTTCAATGCTGAAAACATCTTCAATAGCCATTAGAAAAGGTTTATCCAGATCCCTAGTGGGGGTAGGTATAAACT
>QNCD01000061.1 GCA_003644385.1 Candidatus Omnitrophota bacterium | reverse complement strand
TTTTGGCTCAAGGGCTTAAAAAATTTGCCCTCTAATCTTTCGTTACAGCCACGATCTCTGGTTGAGCCATATAAAACCATTACCTCTTTGAAGCGAATTTACACAAAATCCAGTATACTACCGACTCCAAAAAACCATTTGACTTAAAAGAAAAATATGTTATACTTATTTTCTATTTATTTTTAAAATAGAAGAGTTGATTTAGGTCTGTTTTAGAGCAAAAAAATGAAAAAAACATATATAGCTAAAAAAGAAGATATTAAAAGGTCTTGGTATCTTATAGACGCCCAAAATAAGATACTGGGAAGGTTAGCCAATAAAGTAGCGGTATTGCTCAGGGGTAAACACAAACCAATATTTACCCCTCATATGGATACCGGGGACGGGGTAATTGTGATTAATGCCTCTAAAATTAAAGTGACCGGAAGAAAACTTAAAGACAAGGTCTATCGGCGTTATTCCGGTTATCCTGGCGGATTGGTAGAGGTGCCCTTAGAGGAAATGCTTAAGAAAAATCCCACTGCAGTAATTACATTGGCTGTGCGCAGGATGCTTCCGCGGGGACGTTTAGGAACAAAGATTCTAAAGAAACTGAAAGTTTATGCGGATGATAAACATCCGCATAAGTCGCAAAAGCCGACTCCTTTTTCGTTATAATTCGAGGGATATATGGAGATATCAAAAATTACAGCTGTAGGCAGACGCAAAGAGGCAGTGGCAAGGGTTACGCTTTCTTCGGGAAAAGGTGAGATTACCATAAACGGCCTTCCTTATGAAAAATATTTCATACGGGAAACCGACAGAATTATTATTAAACAGCCTTTAGAAGTAAGTAATAATATGACTAAATATGATATCGTAGGTAATATTAAAGGCGGGGGTTTGAGCGGCCAGGCAGGAGCTCTTAGGCACGGTATTGCCAGGGCTTTAATTATGGCACAGCCCGAGCTTAAAGAAGCAATGCGTAAAAACGGCTTCCTGACGCGCGATCCGCGCATGAAAGAGCGTAAGAAGTACGGGCAGAAGGGTGCCCGTAAGCGTTTCCAATGGACTAAGAGGTAGCCTATCGATCGAATCAAAAAATAAGAGAGTATTTAAAAACCTTGAATCCCGCTGGAAGCGGGATTTTTTGTTTTTTCCGATAATAAATATTCTGCAACCCGACGATAAAAAAGCTTGACCCGGTTTATTTTGAGCATATAATAATAGAGACTGTCGTCGAATGTAGCGAAAGCTATTATTAAGAGAAAAATAAGGCATTTTTTAAGTAAGAAGGAGAAAGAATGATTATCAGCGTAGGCATAGTAGGCGCAACCGGTTATGCCGGTGAAGAGCTTATAGGCGTTTTGCTTCGGCATCCGAATGTGAGAATTACATATCTTTGCGCCAAGATTGATAAAGCTAAACCGATTTCAGAAATTTTTCCTAAATTCAAGGGCAAGATAGACTTGGTTTGCAAGCTTCCTCAAATATATGAGATTCTCAATAAATCTGAATTGCTATTTTTAGCTCTTCCTCATACCGTTTCCATGAAATTTGCGCCTCAATTATTAAAAGCGGGCAAGCGGGTTATTGATTTAAGCGCAGATTACAGGTTAAAGCAGCTAAATATTTATGAAAAATATTATAAATGTAGGCATACCGATAGGGCCGGTATCCAAGATTCGGTTTATGGCTTACCCGAATTATACAGGGCTAAAATAAAGAAGGCAAAACTTATTGCTAACCCGGGGTGTTATCCCACAGGAGCAATTTTGGCTTTAGCTCCTCTGGCAGCTTTTAATTTAGCGGATTTGAATTCTATCATTATCGACGCAAAATCCGGAGTGACCGGAGCTGGCAGAAAAGCTAACTTTGAAACATTTTTTTCGGAGTTAAATGAAGATTTCAAAGCTTATAAAGTTAATAAACATCAACATATGCCTGAGATTAACCAGGAAATATCGAAATTAGCCGGAAGAAAAATACAGGTTACTTTTGTGCCGCACCTTTTACCTTTGAACAGAGGGATATTGTCGACGATATATGTCAAGAGAAGTCATAAGGTCACAGGGGCAGAAGGTCACAAGTTAACGAATCTATATAAAAAATTTTATAAAAAAGAACCTTTTGTAAGAATTAGGGAAGATGCCAAACTTCCTCAGCTTAAAGATGTAGTAGGGACAAATTTTTGCGATATCGGTATTGTGGAAGAGTCCGATAAGATAATCATTATTTGTGCGCTTGATAACTTAATGAAGGGGGCTTCGGGTCAGGCAGTACAGAATATGAATATCATGTACGGTTTTCCAGAACATATGGGATTGATATGAAACTGTATAAAAAAGCGATTTTACCAAAAGGTTTTTTAGCCAGCGGCATTGCCTGCGGCATAAAAAGAAAAAAGTTAGATTTGGGACTTATTTTCTCGCAAAAAAAATCAATGGCCAAATGCATGTTTACCGTGAATAAAATTCAGGCAGCACCCATAATTGTAAATAAAAAACATCTTAAGGCAAGCAGGGAATTTCAGGCCATAATTGTAAATAGCGGGAATGCAAATTGTTTTAACGGTCAAGCAGGGATTAAAGATGCCAAAGAAACAGCGCTTAGTTTAGCTAAATTGCTCAAGTTAAGACAAAGAAATATTCTGCTTGCTTCTACAGGGATCATTGGCAAAAGGATTCCTTTAAATAAAATTAAGGCCGGACTTCCTGAATTGATTCAAAGATTATCCCGGGCAGGAATAAATACTCTAAAAAAGGCAATAATGACTACCGATACTTTCCCAAAAGAAGCTACTGCGGTTTTTAATATAGGTAATAAAAAGATTAACATCTGCGGTATTGCAAAAGGAGCTGGAATGATTGCTCCGGATTTAGCCACTATGCTTGTGTTTATATTTAGCGATGTTAAAATCAGCCAGATGGCTTTAAATAAAGCTTTAAAACAGGCAGTAGAAAATTCATTTAACTGTATAAGTGTGGATGGCTGTATGAGTACCAATGATTCTGTAATGATGCTGGCGAATGCCGCTGCAGGCAACGCTATCGTAGATACAAATAAAAATTATGCTTTATTTGCTAAATCATTGCATGCAGTCTGTCTGGAATTAGCCAGGCTCATTATTAAAGACGCAGAGGGAGCAACAAAATTTTTAAGAATTAAAATAAAAGGAGCGCAAAATTTTAACCAGGCTAAAAGAGCAGCTTTGGGGATTGCTAATTCCAATCTTTTTAAAACTGCGATGTACGGCGAAAGCCATAATTTCGGAAGAATTGTTGCTGCTTTAGGCTCAAGCGGTATAGCTGTATCAGAGAAGGATATTAAGATAAAAGTAGGCGCGTTGAATAAAAAAGAAATAAATATCGAGGTAGAAGTCAATAAAGGTAATTCTTCTTGCACGGTTTATACTTCGGATTTGACGCCAGAGTATATTAAGATAAACGCTGAATATAATTAGAGCACTGGTTAATAGAAAAAGTTAAAACATTAATTTTTTAAAAATAATAGATTTAGAAAACAATAGCGGAGAGAAAAATGGAAGAGGCGATCAGAAAAGCGGATGTTTTAATCGAGGCGTTACCTTATATCAAGAACTTTCATAAGAAAGTAATTGTTATTAAATACGGAGGCAGTATCTTAGGTGAGGAGAAGATCAGGAAGGGCGTTTTAGAGGATATAGTTTTTTTAAATTTCATGGGGTTAAGAGCCGTCCTTGTTCACGGGGGAGGGCCGCATATAAGCGAGCGTCTACGCGCCCAGGGACAGAAAGCCGAGTTTTTTGATGGCATGCGCGTAACCGACAAAAAAACCATTAAAATCGTAGAGGAGGAACTGGAAAATTTAAACCAGACTATTGTTAATGAAATAGCTGAGTTAGGGGCTGTGGCTGTTGGTTTAAACGGTAAGGAGGATAAGATTATTAAGGCTGAAAAGAAAAAGGCAGATGTTGATTTAGGCCTGGTCGGCCATATTGTGGACATTAACACCGAAGCAATAACAGAAGAATTACGCAAGGATGCGGTTGTGGTCATTCTTCCCATGGCAAGAGGAAGAGGCAAGACAATATATAATGTCAATGCCGATGAAGCTGCGGCTAATATCTCGGTTGGCCTTAAGGCAGAGAAATTGGTTTTGCTGACTAACGTTAAGGGAATAATGCGTAATGCCGATGATCCCAATTCTTTTATTTCCACATTAAGCGTTGAAGACGCAAAGGGGCTTATAGAGAATAATATTATCCAGGAAGGAATGATTCCAAAGGTAAAAGCATGCATAAACGCCCTGGGAGCCGGCGTTAAAAAAACGCACATTGTGGATGCGCGGATACCGCACGGCCTTTTATTAGAAATATTTACCGATAAAGGTATCGGCACAGAAATAATAAAATAACAAATGTCAAATATCAAATAACAAAACCAGAGTTTTGTCATTTGAATTTTCTCATTTGTCATTAACGTAATATTCCTAAATTTAAAAGCTTATGAAAATGCAAGAGGTATTCGATAATTATAAAGATTACATAATGCCGACTTACTCAAAATTCCCTTTGATTTTTGTCAAGGGAAAGGCTAGCCGGCTCTGGGATATTCATAATAAGGTTTATTTAGATTTTTTTCCTGGCTGGGGAGTGGGTAATTTAGGGCATTGTCATCCTAAGGTTATGCAGGCTATCCGCGACCAGGTCTCTAAGCTGATATTCATACCTAATAATTATTATCATCTTCCCCAGGCAAAATTAGCCGAGGAGCTTATAAGAAATTCCTTTACCGGCAAGGTGTTTTTTTGTAATTCAGGAGCCGAGGCAAACGAAGGCGCAATAAAATTTAGCCGGAAATTCGGCAAAGGAAGATACGAAATTATATCTTTTGAAAATTCATTTCACGGCAGGACCATGGCCTCTCTGGCGGCTACGGGCCAGAAAAAATACCAGCAGGGCTTTGAGCCTTTGCCTGAGGGATTTATATCAGTTAAATTTAACGATATCCAGGCGGTAAAACAGGCAGTAGGCAATAAGACAGTAGCGATAATGCTGGAATTGATTCAGGGAGAAGGCGGCATAAATGTAGCAGAGAAGAATTTTGTTTTGGAATTGCGAAATCTCTGTAATGAGCGTAATTTACTTTTGATTATCGATGAAGTGCAGACAGGTATCGGCAGGACAGGTAAATTTTTCTGTTACCAGCATTACGGGATAACCCCGGACATAATGACTCTGGCAAAGGCGCTTGGCGGGGGGCTACCGATTGCGGCAATGGTAGTCAGAAAGGAGATTTCTGATTGCCTGGGGCCGGGCATGCACGCCTCAACTTTCGGAGGAGGCCCGGTAGTTTCTAAAGCGGCTTTGGCAGTATTAAGGGCAGTAAAAAAAGAGAAATTACTTACTAATGCAGCAAAGATGAGCGAGTATTTATTTTCAAAAGTTAATGCCTTAAAAGTAAAACATCCGCTCATAAAAGAAATAAGAGGCATCGGGCTTATGATAGGAATAGAATTGGCTCAGGAAGGAAAGACGATAGTAGAAAAATGCTTGCAGCAGGGTTTGCTGATTAACTGCACTCACGAAAATGTATTAAGGCTTATGCCTGCGTTGAATATAACTAAAAAAGAGATTGACCGGGCGATAGATATACTGGATAAGGCATTGACAGGCTAAAAACGAGTCCAGCCTTTATAATTTTACGGGGATTTAAAATGAAAAAAGATTTTATTTCAGTTGAGGACCTGACTTATAAAGAAATAGAGCATGTTTTTACTCTCACTGCTTCTTTAAAGAAAGAGCGGGATAAATTCAGCGGGTCATTGAGGGGTAAGGCCTTGGGTTTGATTTTTCAGAAGCCTTCCTGCAGAACACGGGCTTCCTTTGAAGTAGGGATGTATCAGCTGGGCGGTTACTCCATATATCTGGGTCCGGACGAGATTAATCTGGGCGTAAGAGAAACCATAAAAGATGCGGCAATGACACTTTCCCGTTATGTCGATGCCATAGTATTGAGGACATTTGAGCATAAGAATGTAGTTGAGATGGCTGAGTTTTCCTCTGTACCGGTGATTAACGGCCTCTCTGATCTTCTGCATCCCTGCCAGGCTTTAGCTGATATCTACACCATAAAGGAAAAATTAAAGAAATTGAAAGGCCTTACCTTAGCTTATATAGGCGACGGAAATAATGTATGCCACTCTTTAATTCACGCCTGTGATAAAAGCGGGATGAATATGAACGTAGCTGCGCCCGAAGGATATGAACCTAACCCCGAAATTTTAAAAGCCGCAAAAGGCGCAAAAATCAGATTATTTAAGAATGCGATTGAAGCGGCGAGCAATACAGATGTTATTTATACTGATGTCTGGGCAAGCATGGGCAAAGAAAAAGAGGCAGGTAAGAGAAAGAAGGCTTTTCGGGATTTTCAGATAAATAGCAAGATTTTGAAAACGGCAAAAAGCAAAGTTTTAGTTATGCATTGCCTGCCTGCGCACCGGGGCCAGGAGATAACCGACGATGTAATCGACGGTGAGCACTCCATTGTCTTTGACCAGGCGGAGAACAGAATGCACGTACAGAAAGCTATATTAATCATGCTTTTAAAAGGAAAAAAATAAAATGAAAAAGGTAGTCTTGGCGTATTCCGGAGGTTTAGATACTTCTTGCATTGTCAGGTGGCTCAGGGAGCAGGGTTATGCGGTAGTATGTTTTATTGCCGATTTAGGCCAGGGTGAAGACTTTTCCGCCATAGAAAAAAGAGCGCATGCTGCCGGAGCTTCAAAGGTTTATATAAAAGATTTACAGGAGGAGTTTATCCGGGATTTTGTTTCTCCTAGCTTAAAGGCAAATGCTATATACGAAGGTAAATATTTGCTCGCCACAGCCTTAAGCAGGCCTTTGATTGCCAAACATCTGGTAGAGATTGCCCACAAAGAAAAGGCAGATGCCGTTGCTCACGGCTGTACCGGTAAAGGAAATGATCAGGTCAGGTTTGAAGTAAGCATCGGTATTTTAGACCGGAAATTAAAAATCTTAGCACCGGTCAGAGAATGGGAGTTTAAATCCCGGCAAGAAGAGATTGAATATGCCCGGACATTTAATATCCCGATAGATGTAACCAAGAAAAAACCTTACAGCATAGATAGAAATATTTGGGGAATAAGCATAGAGGCCGGAGTTTTAGAGAATTTAGAACAAGAGCCTCCGGAAGACGCTTATCTAATTACCAAGAGCCAGATAACAGCCACCACTTATCCCAAATATATTGAGATTTATTTTGAGAAGGGTCTTCCTAAAAAAATAGGCAGTAGGCCTTATAAATTAAAGACTTTAATCAGCCATTTAAACGACCTTGGTTCAGTGTATGGCGTAGGCAGGACAGATTTAGTGGAAAACAGATTGGTAGGAATAAAATCCAGAGAAATTTATGAGGCTCCGGCAGCAACCATACTTTACACGGCGCATAAAGAATTGGAGAGTGTGGTCCTTGATAGAGAGACGGCGCATTTTAAGGAAATCATCGCGCTTAAATATTCGGAATTAGTCTACTATGGGTTATGGTATTCAGATTTAAAACAGGCCCTGGATGCCTTTGTGGATTCTATCCAAAAATATGTAACCGGTTCAATAAAGTTAAAATTATTTAAAGGAAGCTGTACTGCAGTAGCCAGGAGATCTGTGCACTCGCTTTATAAGAAAAAATTAGCAACTTACGGCAGAGAGGACGAATTTGACCAGAAATTAGCCGAAGGTTTTATTAAGATTTGGGGCATGCCGTATAAGAGATAGTTAATAGCAAATTAGTCGCAAGGCCGCCAAGTCATATGTCACAAGATATACTTCGAGGAGAAAAAATGGCAAAGAAAATGTGGGGAACGAGGTTCGCCAAAAAAACAAGTTTATTAACTGATAAGTTTACTTCAAGCATTGCCTTTGATAAGAGACTAGCCAAATACGATGTTTTGGGTAGTATTGCCCATGCCAAAATGTTAGGCAGAAGCAGAATTATCAGCAAGAAAGAATCGCAGCTTATTGTAAAAGGCTTGAAATCTATCTTAAGAGAGATAGAAGATAATAAGTTTAGAATTAATCATAAGGCAGAAGACATTCATTCTAATATTCAGGAAGCGCTTGTAAAAAAGATAGGTGAGGTTGCGCATAAACTTCACACTGCGCGCTCAAGAAACGACCAGATAGTCCTGGATGTCAAGATGTATATAAAGGACGAAATAAAAAATTTGGTGAAATTAATCATTTTACTGCAGAAATCTGTCCTGGGCTTTGCCAAAAGGAATGCCAATATTATTTTACCCAGCTATACCCATATGCAGGTAGCCCAGTGTATTCTTCTGGCTCATCATATGCTCGCCTATATTGAAGCATTAGAAAGAGATAAAGATAGATTCAAAGATGCAAAAAAAAGAACCAATCATATGCCCCTGGGCAGTTGCGCTTTATCCGGGACCTCTTTACCAATTGACAGAGAATTTGTAAAAGATGAACTGGGGTTTGCAAAGTTAACCAACAACAGCCTGGATAGTGTCAGTGATCGGGATTTTATTATTGAATTATTATCGGGTTTGTCTATTCTTTCTGTGCATCTTTCTCGCATGGCCGAAGATTTGATACTTTGGTCCACAAAAGAGTTTAATTTTATTGATATAGATTTTTCCTTCTGTACGGGGTCAAGTATTATGCCCCATAAAAAGAACCCCGACGTGCTGGAGTTAATCCGGGCTTCTACGGGCAGGATACAAGGGGATTTATCGAGTGTTTTAATATTAATGAAGGGGCTGCCTCTTTCATATAACCGGGATTTACAGATGGATAAGCCTCCGCTTTTTGATGCTATTGATACGATGAAAGGCACCTTAGAAATTTTTATCGCACTCTTCAGGAATATAAAATTAAATGAAGAGGCTATTGCCAACCGGTTGATGGATGAATCTTTGTTTTCGGTTGATATTGTTGAGCATCTGATTGCCAAGGGAGTTTCTTACAGGCAGGCGCATGATATAGTAGGAAGAATGGTAAAAGATTGCCTGGACAAAGGCAGGAAATTTTCAGATTTAAGCGAACAGGAATTAAAAAAATATTCAGATAAATTAGGCCCGGGCATAAAAAGAATTTTAAATGCCTGGACCAGCGTTAACATGAAGAGATCTCACGGCGGTACCAGCCCATTGCAGGTTGCCAAACAACTTAAGAATTGGGCGCAAAAACTCAAAAAAAATCATATAAGTTTAAATACGGAGTTTAAATAATAAGACAAATGCACGACTTTAAATACAAAAGAAATTAT
>QNCD01000060.1 GCA_003644385.1 Candidatus Omnitrophota bacterium | reverse complement strand
GATTTCGTGTTCTTGAAATATGAATCTCTGAGTTATTTACTAAAAGATCAAGTTCAACTGACATCTGCTTAGTCCCTAATCTAACTAGATACTTGGGTTGAACTTTTGATCTACCAAATAATCCATACATAATCCCATCTAACAAAGAAGATTTACCAACATAATTAGTAGTATTGAAGTCCTGATTAATCCCAGTAATAAAAACTAATCTTTGTTTCAGGGGGACATCTACTAACTTAAAAGACTTAAAGTTTTGAAGTTTAATTCGTCTAAGAATCATGATAATGTCTTTAAGTTTTTTAGTCAGTTCTTTGTTCTTATCTTCTTCTAGTAAAATCAATAAACTTATCAGTTGTCCCGAAGTATAGAACAAATAAAACTAAAATTAGGAGTGTTAGAAGAGTCTCCATTTTTCTATTAAAGTCCGTATCTGTAAGCTAACCAAACCTTACATCCTAGTTTAGCCCACCAACCTATTTTAGTGTTCTTCCCAAATATTTTATCAAAAATCATATCAATTAACTGATTTTTTAGATCTGTATCAGTCTTTATTTCTTCTAAAGCTGACTTTAAATATCCTTTGATTTCTTTCTTTCTAGCTATCTCTAATGCTAATATTTCTAGATAATCTTTTGGTTGGGGTTGTGAAATAGGTGTTTTTTGAGTCTGACTAGACATCTTTACTCTCCCTCTCTTTTTATTATTTAGTCTTTCATGTAACTCAAGTATTTCATAAATGTTCATATCTCCTCCCAGAGAATTTTATAGACATGTCTTGATTTGGCTATATCTTTTGGGGTGATAGTATCACATTTTTGATGAGGGTGTTTTTCTCCAGCGAAGATATTTTTGTATCTAGAACTAGTTTTAGAGTAACAATAGCATACTAATTCAGAACAAAAGAAAGCTAATCTACTATTTAGTGGGTTCCAGGTTTGAGGTAAAATCTTCTTTAAGAAACCTCTAGCTAAATACTTAATCCCTAGATAGGCAATAGACGGATAGTCATATTTATACCCAACTGAGACTTTAGCTCTTCTAATAGCAGTCTTAATAGCTCTTAAGTACTCTTGTTTAGTTCTATAAGCATTACGTTTTACTCGAATAGATTGAATAACATACTTGGAATTGTTTAGATATTTCTTAAGAGGGGTCTTAGCAACTCCTCGAAACAAAGCTTCAACTACATATACATAATCTGATTCATTTACTATAATCCCTACATGATTCCAATACCTTAAAGTTAGAGATCGAATAGCCCAAGATATAGAAGAAAATCCCTTGGTATGAAATAGAAGAATATCTCCTGATTTAATTTTAGTCTTTTGAATTCTTTTTAATAACATTTTCGTTCACCTCTCTTTAATCTCTGATAGCAGACCTTAGCTAATACTACTGCATCTGCTATGTTATCATCTTTTAGTTTTAATCTATACAGTTTATTTACTTGTTTCAGAACAACTACTTTTTTAGCATTTCCTGGAATTCCCAATTCTTTTCTAGCTTCAACACATGGTATAATGATAGGTAAATCTAGTTTGAGAGTCCACCATATCCACATAATCATCCCTTGAATCCGAGCAAGACTTACAAAAGCTTTAAAATATCTCTGATAAATCCCTTCAGTACATAAATACTCTGGGTCAAATCTCTGAATTAACTTTATAATATTATGACCTAGATGAACCATTCGAAACGGTCTAGGGATTCTATGACAGTCAAGAACTCCCATATTTATTAATTTATTGTCTACTAAGAAACACCACCCAGTATACTCACTAGCAGCATCCAGTGCCAATATTCTCATCTTTTAGTACCCTTTCAATTAATTGAATTATTTCAGATTTTACTTGAAATCGTTCAAAAAAGGTCTCCAACAAAGTTTTCTTAGGGAGAATCTTTTGAGAACTAACGCTCTCTGGTAGTTTACTTGACTTATAATGGAAGACTATTAGGACTTCTTTTCCTTTAGTGAGATCTAATATTCTCTTCTTTATCTGAGTCTTGTCTATCTCTGGGTGACTATAATTTAGAATAATCTTTACTCTAGCTGTGGACTCTAGTTTACTTAGTCTCTTGAAGTTAATTTTCTCTACATCAAATTCAAATTGATAGATAGGAGTTGGGTTTAGATCTATAGAATCAAGAGTATAACTTCCCTTATCAATTGATAAACTTACGATCTTCTTTTGATCATTTCTTTCTCCAAAATCTATATAGAATAAAGACCCTGGATGTACTACTGTTAGAGATTCTTTGAATTTTATTACTTGAAATTTATGAACATGTCCAAGACAGGCTAGTTGGATTCCCTGCTGATCTAAGAGAGAATAGTTAACATCTGAATGAATACTTATATCATAAGCTCCTAAAGTTGATTCTGCAATGTTATAGTGACCTAGTAATATTTTGACCCCTTCAATCTCTAAAAACTGAGCTGATTTATAGACTGTTATATTAGAGAAAATGTAAGGTAGCCAATCTAGAGTAGTATATTTCTCCTTTATGATATCATGATTCCCTGCAATAATAGTTATAGGGATTTTTAGAGATTTAAGAAAAGTTAGTAAGACAAGGTATTCTCTAGAAGTAGGTCTCTTACTATCAAACACGTCACCAAGAATCCAAAGTTGATCATAGTCAACTAATCGAGTCTTAATTTGATTGAGTAATTTATCAATCTCTTCTAAATCAAATCTTTCAGATATATGCCAGTCTCCAGTAATTAGAATCTTCAAATTTAGATCTCCCTTTAAGATAACAATATAGTTTTTACTTTTCCCTCAGGGCATAGAGTCCCTTTTAGAACTTTTCCTTTTACTTCAAAAACTACCTCTTCATCAGATCTAGCCAGAATTCTAGCCCCTTTAGGGATATTGATGAAAGCTTCAATACTAGACGGGTAAGGATAGTTACTATGGTAAGTGAGACCATACTCTTCATTTTTTACATAATGGCCTAATGTTCTCTTCAACTTGATTCTCTTCATTCAAGCACCTCACTCTTTTTAATCTAATTCGATGCGACCTACTAATTTCAGATCTTGAATTTTCAAAATAAAAATTGGTTCTTTTCCCTGTCTCCAAGCCTCATTAAATATCTTTTTCAAAGTCTTATAACTTAAGCTGTAACTCTTTCTAGTTGTTGATTTTACTTCAACTAGATATTGGGAAGTTGAAATATCTCCAGGGTCCCAACAGATAGCTCCACTTGCAATAGTTTGTCTAACTAACTTCTTCTCAAACCCTCTCCCCAGCTTGGCTCCTTGAAGAGTTTTACTTTCCTGAAGGTACTTTGGTAGTTTCTTTTTTACCTTTTCTGTCATTCTTCCCCTTCTTATAATCTTGAGTAGGGTATAAATCTAAAGGAGAGGTATTCTGACGAATATCAGCTGCCAGTTCCATAAGTAGAAGTAACTTTTGATCAATAGATCTAAGAATCTCATTAGTATCATTAGCAGAACTTGCTTTGACTCCCTTAAAAACTTGACCTCTCTTTCTCATCTACTTTCCCTCCTTTCTATCAGCTCTGTAGTCATTTCCTTCTATTTCATGTTTTAAAAACTCTGGAAACAGCTTTATCTTCAGAAAAATAAAATACATATAGTTAGCTAGATCAATTACTTCTTCTAAGGAGTCAGCGAGATTATTACAGATGACATAGGACTTCTTAGGTTTTTGTTTTCTATTTACAGTCTGAGGTCCCTTAGAGCATCTTTCCCACATTAGTCTAGTAAACTCTCTAAAAGTCTTTTTATTTACTTGTTGTTCTGCTAATTTCTCTAACTTAGTCATTTTACCCCCTATTCATCTAGACTTCTCATTCTCAAATCAGTTGCTAGAGACAGGTCTCCTAATTGAACTGTGGTGTAAATCCCTCCTCTATTTCTAGTCAGTAGTCTAACTAGCAGTTTCTTAGGTTTAATAGTACGACTAAAGTCTTCATAAATTTTTGAACAGAGATGTTCATGAGAGATAGGTAGATCTTCATAGGATAAAAAATAGAATTTCAGACTCTTTAATTCAGGCAGACATTTCCAAGGGATGTAATCAATTATTACTCTGTAAGTATCTAAAATCCCAGTCATCGGACACTTGGCAACTAGTTCTCTGTAGTCATATGTCACTTTGTTACTAGACTTACCAATGTAGGGAACTCTTTGTATTGGAGACATCGAGTAATCATACCCGTCTCGAATTCTCTCTTTCAGTTCTTTGAAAGTCATATTTTCTATTTTCTTTTTATAATCCCACTGTTTTTTCATTCTCTACCCCCTATCGTGAACACCAAGATTTAAACAACTTAATTGACTTCTGACATTTAGTTATTTGTGATCTAGTTAGTGTTAGATCAAAATAATGTTCAGGTCTTACTAGTTTCTTCTCTACTTGATCTAAAGCTATATCCCTTAATGCTGATACTATAGGACAGCTTGTATCAATACTTCTGACCCAAGAAAATTTCTTAGCCAATAAGACCTCCCCAGGATCTGAGACTCCTAGAAGATGAAAATCTTTCTTATATTGATAGAATTTAGATGAGTGAATTAGACTAAGAAGACTAAGTCTACTAAGACTCCAAGTTAGAATCTTATTAGAAGTTTGAAATTCTTTAAATTCTAGATCTAGAGGAATACAAATAGTCTGAACTGGGAGAACTAGTAATACTTGGAGATTCTGTCTACACTCTTCTAAAGTCTGGCCATGAAGAACTCCAACTGTCTTAATTTTTAGTTTTTCTAGAGTATAGTCATATTGTGAGACAAAACGGATAGTATGAATTAAAGAGTCATCCGGGACTATAACTTCATTAGGTCTCAACTCTTTACAGACCTGAACTAACTCTTCATCTGAAATAGGGTGGCCTAGTTCAAACATCCCATTATCTAACATCATGAATCTTGAACTAGACTTATAGTAATTAGCATACTTAGAGTCCTGTAAATACTGACTAGCTATCACGAAATCAAAATCTGTTAGACTACTTAATTTTTTTAGATGAGCAGTTGGGATTTCCAATGCTACTTGCATTTTTGATTAACTCCTTCTTCTGTTCAAGTTCTTTGAAGAATCTCTTTAGACAGAGCATATGATATCCTATCTTATCTGGAGTTATATACAGAGGTTCTAACTCAATTGTCCTAGGGAACATAGGTTCTTCTGAGGCTACCCATACTTCTGTAGATGGGATATTATATTTACTAAAGTTATAGCAGAGAAAACAATTGATCTGAACTGAACATCTAACTTGGAACTGAAGGGTATTTCTAAAAGGCTGTCTTAACTCTATGTTGTCTAATCTTATTCTATATCCTGGTCTGATCTCTGCTTTCATTCTTTTTAGAATCTGATTGTACAGAAAATGATAAAAATCAGATTTAGAAAGTATCCCTATAGATAGATCAAGCTGGATCTGATGATCTAAATTAAAATATATATACCAGAAAGATCTTGATGAAGAAGTGAAAGTCATCGGATCTAAGAGTTCAGTGACCCATTTAGCTTGAAATGGGTCAATACACTCTAAGTGTAGAGGTAACTGACTCTTAGAGGGTAGAGATTTATAACAGAAGTAGCAAAGATCTCTATCAAATCTTATCTCCTCTATTTCTAATCTCTTTAAATAGCTCCTGAACGAAGGCTTCTCCCAGATTTTCGCCATGTTTTCCCTTTCTTTACTCTTTCAATATAAGCTACTGCTTCATGAGTATGAATTGATTCGAAAGAGGTAACTTTAATCTTGAACCATCGAATAACTCTAATCTCTTGGAGTGCTCTAGCAGTATCTCTAGCTATATCCTCTACGAACTTTGGGTGATCATAAGCATATTCAGTAACATATTTCTCATCAGGTCTCTTAAGTAAGTTCCATAGAGGACAAGACCCTCTGGATTCAATTAAGGGAATTAGATCTTCTAACCAAATAGGTTTCCCTAAGTCATCATATTCAATTAGCACTCGAATTATAGCTCTCTGATTATGAGCCCCCTTAGGCATCGAGATAGCACGACTACAAGGACATAAAGAAGTAACTGGAACGTTCACTTTGAGTAGAAATCGATAACGATTTCTTTTATTGATATAGGCTATAAAAGCACAGTCATATACACTAAAAGTGGTTAATTTAGTTACAGGTGTTACTTTAGATAAACTATATTTAAAGTTAATTTCAGTATATGCATCTTTAGCTTTAGCTCTATCTCTAACTTCAATTAACAATTTCTTTAAATTGATTGAGTCTAATTCTTGATTAGCCCATTTAGTTAGAGTTTGAATATAACGACTTAAATTAGTCCCTCGTCTGTTAAACTCTAAAGAAGTAAACAAATCGACTTCAGCATTAACAGGTAGAGTCTGACCAGATTTAGTTCGAATGAGAATAGGGAAATCTACACCAGACACTCCTACACGATTAATAGTAATTCCTCTAGAATCTAACTGATTCTGAATATCTGGGAGAGATTTCAAATATTTTTTCTTTGAACTG
Organism: Candidatus Omnitrophota bacterium; assembly: GCA_003644385.1. Classification (GTDB taxonomy): domain Bacteria; phylum Omnitrophota; class Gorgyraeia; order Gygaellales; family Profunditerraquicolaceae; genus B70-G16. The sequence continues at coordinate 3,048 of QNCD01000060.1, read as the reverse complement.
TTTATCTTTCCCATGGCATTATCACCCACCCTGTTGTTATATGACAGTAGAAGTCAGGTTTAAATTCGCTATTCTTATTACAGAATAAAGTAGCAGTTATTACTTCAACTCCCAAAGATTGTAAATACTGTTTAATTTTCTTCATTGTTCTCCCTGAATCTACAACTTCATCTACAAGTAAAGTAGGCCCTGTTATCTGATTCAAATAACTAAAAGTAAATCTTCTCTTTCTTTTCTTCCCTTCATACGAAGAAGAAGAAATAATAATTAGAGGGAGATTTAGTAAATTTCGAAGTTTAGCTCCTAAACATAATCCCCCAACAGCAATAGCTGTGATAGATTTTAGTTGAGGGAAAATAGATCGAGCTACTGGATCTTTAGAAACGAAGTAGGCTTCCTTTAACTGCTGAACAAGAAGTTTACAATCTCTATTAAAAGAACTCCAAGTATAATAAATCACTTCTTTTCTTTCCCTTTCTTCTTCTTTTTTTCTAAATAAAGATCTAGGATTTGATCATAGAAGTGGGATAAGAGACTTTTAAGCTTATCTGGGGGGAGCTCTTTTAGTTCTTTAAGTAGATCAGAGAACTCAGTCTTCTTCTCTTGATTTTTCTTAAATAGAGTAGAGAAATTACTTTGGGATTTACCTGTCCCTGAATCTAACTTTGATGATTCAAGAACTGTTAGATAGGTTTCTATATATTGATCTAAAACCTTTCGATACTTCTGCATTAGCAAGGCATTCCCTTTAAACAGTTCTATCAGATGAATTGTAACTAACTCTAGAAGATAGACTTGAGTAATTGGAATTCTACCACACTGTAGTGCTACATTTCCCTGTTCAACTAATTCTTGAACTAAAATCACTAAGGTTTCAACATACTTGATTAGAGATTCTGGGTTTAATGAGTTTTTATTGAACAAGATTCCTCTCCTTTCTAGAGAAATAGGCTCTCTGTCTACAAGTTTGAATCATTTCCTGAAGATTTTCTACTGCCCCCTTTAATCGGGACTCTAACTTAGCTAATAAGTAAACGTATAACTTAGATTGTTTAGTAGCTAGAGTGGGAGAAAACTCCTGCTGTCTTATTAAAGCTTGGTCTCTAAGATGTTTGAAGTAGTTAAGTTCTTCTAGATAGCATAGACATGAAATTTTATGTTTTTGGGTATTTAAGAAAGTATAAATCCCAGTTAATTTAGTTTCGAATACTTTAAACTGATCATCTGTTAAGACATCAGCTTGACGATAAAATATACTTCCTAATTGACTAATCTCTCTGAGAAATGGGGAGATCTGTTTAATAACTCTTCTTACTAGTTTTTGAATCTGATCTTGAGATTTGACTTTCATTTTAAATACAACTGTTTTATCTTCTTGATTAGAGTTTGTTCAAACTCTTTATTCTGTCTTAAATCTTCTATTAGCTTATCTTTCCCTAAATACTTTTGTCCTTCAATACTATAATAAGGTCCATTCTGTTGAATAATTCCCAGTGAGATCCCTGATAAAATAATTGATTTAAAATTATCGACTCTCCCTGATAGATAGAAATCAAATTCACCCATCTTATAGGGAGGAGCTACTTTATTTTTAGTTACTTTAAATTTCATTACTCTACCAAGTATCTCTTCTTTCTTGGTAATTAAAGAACCCAATTTCATTTGAATTCTAATAGAAGCATGAAAAGGCAGTCCCCTACCTCCCGGTGTGGTTTCCGGGTTCCCGTACAGGACTCCTATCTTTTCCCTAAGCTGATTAATAAATAGGACTATACATTTATTATAAGTAGTAGGATCTTTTAGATTCAGAGGTTGAAGTCCTGCTGTAATCTTTCTCATTAACTTATTAGTTAGTTTGGCTGTATCTCCCATTTGTTGATCTTCTGAAGATTCATCTTGTTCTCTCATAGTTGAGAAAGTAGCTACAGAATCAACTATAAGTAAATCTACTTCTCTAGACCTAACTAAACTATCTATAATATCACTAGCTTGTTCTGCTGAATCTGGTTGAGTAATCAATAACTGATCAATATTCACCCCTAATTTAGCTGCCCAGTTCTTGTCAAAACTTTTTTCTAAATCTAGAAGAACTACTTGACCACCATTCTGACTAATTTGAGCTGCAGTTAGAAGTGATATTAAAGACTTCCCAGATCCCAACTCCCCATAGATCTCTACTATTCTTCCCTTTGGAAGTCCCCCACCTAAGGCTAAGTCTAGAGCAAAGACTCCTGTAGAAACTCTCTCAATATCTAAGTATTCAGTAACTTCTTGACCTCGAACTATCGTCCCAGTCCCAAACTTCTTATTCAGAGCTTGAATTGTAATATCTAAATTAGTTTTACTTTTCATGAAAACAACTCCTCTACTTGTTGATTAGTTAAAGACTGTTCTTTTACAGTAGATGAATTAGACTGCTTTATATTAGTAGATTTCTCTGAACTTTCTGTATTCTGATTTGAAGGCTTTTGTTCTTGATATATAAATACTACAGTTTGGTTTCTTTTCTTTAAGTAAAGATTACACTTAACATGACCTAGAGAATTAAAATCAAAAGTATCTCCTTCTTTCAAATAGTACCCTAAACCTAGTAACCATGTCCACAAACGATTTCCTGGGAGAATAACGTTCTCTGTAAACCCAACATATCTAACATCTTCTCTATCTAGAAACTCCCACATCAAGTATGGTCCGTATTGGCCTTCTCTTTCAGTTATTTTATTTAGAAAACCAACTCTAATTTCCCCTGAAAGAACTACTTTTTTCATAGAATTGCTCTTCTCCCACTTATATTATATATCTATTTTACCACTTCATTGAATTCTTTTTGATTAGCTAAATTCTTCCCTACTTTTATATCTATCTTTAGAGGAACTCTAAAACTAATTTTCTGAACTATCTGATTAACTACTTCTAATACTAAATTTCTATACTTTTCTAGATCTGCTTCAGCTATCTCTGCTATTAGACTATCGTGAATATTTAAAAGAAGATTTCCCTTTATAGCTCTTTGTTTTATACCTCTTCGTAAGAGAACTGCTGTAAGAT
>QNCD01000059.1 GCA_003644385.1 Candidatus Omnitrophota bacterium | reverse complement strand
GTTTACGGCATCATAAGTCAATTAAGGCAGGAGCAACAACCAGAGGTTATGCCTAAACATATAGTTACCATAATCAGAGAACCTAAATACGAAAGCGTACAATTATCTTGACATTACACAAAATCCAGTATACTACCCAAAGAAAATGTTAAGTTGACAAGCTGATTAAAATATGGTAAATTTATTTTCTATGATGGAAGAAAATAATAAAATAATGCTGGAAATGGAGCGCTCAAAAGCAGAGCTGGATATCCTCTATGAGATATCCAATGCCATGCGCACTACCTTAAAACTGGACGAGATCCTTTATATTATCTTAACCGGGGTTACCGCGCATACCGGCCTGGCATTTAACCGGGCACTTTTATTTCTGGTAAATACCAAAGATAATTTAATCGAAGGCAAAATGGCTATAGGCCCGGAGAGCGGCGAAGAGGCCAATGCCATCTGGAAGAAAATAGAGCAGGAAAAAATGGACCTCGATGACTTAATCAGCGCTTATAAAGGCTCTAAAAAAATGCTCGACCAGGGCTTAAGCCAACAGGTAAAACGCCTTAAGATACCCCTTCAGGATGAAAGCGGCGGAATACTTGCTTTAAGCGTGCTTGACGGGATGCCTTTGCATTTGACCCGAGAAACCATCAAAAACTATGCAAATGATCCGCTGATACAATTATTAAAAATTGACGAAGTAGCAATTGTGCCTTTAAAGGCGAAAGATAAAGTAAACGGGATTATTGTAGCGGATAACTTCATCACCAAAAAACCTATTGATAAAGACGATATGCGCATGCTGATAATGCTTTCTAACCAGGCAGGGCTGGCCATTGAAAATTCGCATCTTTACGAAAGAGCGATTATCCGCGCCCATACCGATTCCCTGACCGACCTCTGGAACCACGGCTATTTCCACTACCTCCTACAGCAGGAGGTAGAAAAATCCAAAGCTATAGCGAATAATCATTTCAGCGTGATTATGATCGATATTGATAATTTTAAAATCTATAACGACACCCTCGGGCACCAGGCCGGAGACACTGTATTAAAAGAGTTGAGTTCTCTGCTTAAGGGGCAGTCCAGAAAAATGGATTTTGTCTGCAGATACGGCGGAGAGGAATTTGCTATATTTCTTCCCCACACTGCAAAAGAAGAGGCATATCTGATTGCCGAACGGCTCAGATGCGATATCGAAAGATATGAATTCAGTTCAGAAGAAATCCTTCCGAATCAAAAACTAACCGTAAGCCTGGGAGTATCCACTTTTCCTGAAGATGGGCTTGCGCCTTCCGATTTAATCTCTTACGCCGATAAGGCGCTTTATCAGGCAAAACATTTAGGAAGAAACAGAACCTGCGGCTAGGCGGATTCAGCCTCAACTTCGCTAACCAATTCCCTGTCTACAGTAGCAGCTTTATTCTGGCCGAATTTTACCGAAACGATTTTGGAAATGCCGGACTGTTCCATAGTAATCCCGTACATAACGTCGGCGTTGGCAATAGTCTTCTTATTGTGGGTAATAACGATAAACTGGGAGGCCTTTGTAAAATCCTGCAGCATTGAGCCAAACCTGTCCACGTTTGCCTCATCCAGGGCAGCGTCAATTTCGTCCAAAACGCAGAAAGGCGAAGGCTTAACTTTAAATATCGCGAATATCAAAGCAATCGCGGCCATTGACTTTTCGCCGCCGGAGAGAAGCAAAACATTCTGCAGCTTCTTGCCCGGAGGCCTGCAGATAATTTCAATGCCGGATTCAAGCGGGTCCTGCTCGTTAATTAAGAATATCTGCGCATCCCCTCCGTTAAAAAGCATGCGGAAATAATTGCGGAATTCCTGCTTAATCATTTCAAAAGTCTCAACAAACATTTTTTTAGTGGTGCGGTTTATTTTTAGGATTGCTTCATGCACCGCCTCTTTTGCCTTTAATAAATCATCCTGCTGTTGAGTTAGGAAGTCATAACGCTTCTTAAGCTCATCGTACTCTTCAATAGCAACTAAGTTAACTGAACCGTAAGAATCTACTTTATCTTTTAATTTCTGGATTTCAGCGCTTAAGGAATTCTGGTCAACTTCTCCTCCCGCATAATCCCCGAGCGCATCCAGGTCGGCCTTGTAAGCCTGCTGCATCCTATCTTTAACACCCAATATTTTAAATTCGATATCTTTATTCTGCATATGGAGTTCATAAAGATTGTTTCTGACACCATCCAGTTCTTTTCTTTTTTCTTCCAAATTTTTGCTCGCCTGGACCACGTCTTTAGAAATCAGGCCGTATTTCTCTTCGCTTTTTTCAAGCTCTACTTTTTTATTATCAATTTCAGCCTGAGAAAGCCGGTTATTTTCGTTTAGTCCCTCTATTTCCAGATTTAAGGCTTCCTGCCTGCTTAAAGCTTCGTTAATCTGGTTCTCCAGATCCGCTACTGCCTGTTTATCCTGGTTATAGGTATCCTCTAGAATCTTAAGCGTTGCTTCATCAGAAGCCAACCTTTTATTCTGCGCCTCAATCTGAGTTTTAGTCTGAGCAATTTCAACCAGGATCTTTTCTCTGCGTGCGCTGAAAATATTGATATTCTCCTGTTCCTGGCTGATAGCGGCTTCTTCTTTGGAGTGTTCAATTTCCAGCTTTTTAAGAGCATCCTCTAATTCAGTAATATCAAGCTGGACCTGAGTAATCTGGTCCTCTACCTCCTCTAATTCAATAAGAATAACCTCTTCTTCTGAACTTACTCTTTCAAACTGCTCCCTGATATTCTGGTGGAAAGTCTTCTTATTAGCCAATGCTATTTCCTGTTTTCTTAAGAGTTCCTGCTTAAGAAGAATATCTTCATTGAGCCTTTTTATCTTTTTTCCCCTGTCTGTTTTTTCGGCTCTTAAAGCCTCTATTTTTACGGTAAGATCAAAGATCTTTTGGTCAATGTTCCTGGTATCTAAATCCAAAGGCTTTGCCTGGCCGCTGAGTTTAAACACGTAATTTGAAACGATTCTCTTCTCCTCCTCATTTAAGCTTGAGTTGTTTTTTATTTTTATTACCAGCCCGGAAATCTCGGCCCTGGGCAGCTTGTCCAGATAAATCAAGGCATCCATGGATTCACTGATATGTTCATACTTATCTTCAAGTTTGCCTAAAAATTCGCGCTGCGAGTTAAGGGTTAATTTCTCTTTTTCCATATTATCTATTTCCAGGTTTAAATTATCTACTGCCACTACCTCTTGCTCAGACTGGCCTTTAAGGCTAATTACCAGAGAATTTAAGTTATCAAGTTCAGCTGATAACTTTTCTAATTCCAAAGTCAATGAATTCAGATTATTTTCTATAGAGTGTTTTTCTTCGCCTGCCTTGGCCTTTTCTAAATCCAGCCTCCGCTTACGCGCCAGAGAAATCTGCTGTTTATTGGTCTTCTCTGCGATTTCGTTACGCTGCCTGCTTATCTGCTGAGTGAAGCCAAGGATTTTCCTTTTGGAATCCGAAATATTGTTCAGGCAGGATTTTATTGATGAACCTACCTCATCTAACAATTCTTCGTTTTCTTTAAGCAGGGCAATGCTTTTTTCAATGCTATTTTTTATCATTCCGTATTCGCTTTTTATATTATTAAGTTTTTCTTCGTCCATAAAAAGGCGGTTGCGGGTAGACCCGAGCTGCGTATTCAGGTAGTTTTTTGAAGTCTCTAATTCTGCGATTCTTTCTTTATTAAACTTAATTCTTTCGCTATTGCGGGAAATAAGATTATCCAGGTTTAAAATGCTGTTTTTTATCGAAATTAATTTCCCCTCTACGTCTTTAATCTCGCTGTTAGTGGAATTAATGGTAAGCTCCTTCTTTTTAATTTCATCGATGATCGCGGCCTCTTCCTGGCTGCATTTTTCTATCTTAGACAGAATTTCCCCGTTTTCAGCCTCCAATGCTTTTTTCCTCAGCCAGCCTAACTGTAATTCTTTGGATTTCAGCTCCTCAAAGACCTCTTTATAGCGACGGGCCTTATTTGCCTGGCGTTCCAGCGAGCCAATCTGGCGCTTAACTTCGGTAACGATGTCGTTTACCCGCAATAGATTCTGCTCGGTTTCCTCAAGTTTTCTAAGCGCTTCTCTTTTCTGTGTTTTATACTTAGTAATGCCTGAAGCCTCATCAAAAACCAGGCGTCTTTCTTCGGGCTTGACGCTTAAAATCAATCCAATTTTTCCTTGTTCAATGAGCGAGTAGCTTTCAGCGCCTATACCGGTACCCATTAATAATTCCAGGATATCTTTTAAGCGCACCTGGGCTTTATTCAATAAATATTCGCTTTCTCCGTTTCTAAAGATCCGGCGGGTAATGATCAACTCATCATGCTCAACAGGAAAAAACCTGTTATTGTTATCAAAGGTCAGGCTCACCTCGGCCATACTCAAAGGTTCTTTAGTATCAGTGCCGTTAAAAATTACGTCCTCCATCTGTGTTCCGCGCAGGCTCTTCACAGACTGTTCTCCGAGCACCCAGCGGATGGAATCAAAAATATTTGATTTTCCGCAGCCATTAGGGCCCACTACCGCAGTCATCCCGGGCTCAAAGTTAAGTGTGGTTTTGTTTAAAAAGGACTTGAATCCGATGATTTCCAGTTTTTTCAAATACATGGCCGCTCCTTTAAAAAATTTTAGCCCCTCTTTATTATTTATTATGATAGCATCTTTTTCTCAAGCCAGGCATCAATCTTATCTTTGCGGAATCTCCATTGGCCGACCAGTTTTACTGCCGGCACTTTGTGCGTCTTTAACCACTCATAAATAGTGCGCTTTGTCACTTTAAGATAAGTGGCTAACTCATCGATTGTCATCAGTGCTTCCTTTGGTTTTATCATTTCTAATTCCTTTTTTATTCTGCCTTTTCATAAACTAAAAAAATTGCTTTGTCAAGGAATTCTTTAAAATTTTTTAACATATATATGAAGAATCATCGTAAATTATGCTAAATAATACCTTCTTAAACATTGGGGACGTTTCTACCCTTTATTAGTTATTGATAAATAAGAGGTTATAACAAAATTGAACTTGAACTTCGGAATATAAAAAGTGCGGACTTTCTATTGTTTAAGAAAATAGAAAAAACAGGAACTGGAGATTTATGGAAGGGTTAATCTTTGTTCTTTATTTTTTTGTAGAGATAGCTGCGGTAACCCGGGCCTAAATAATCAGCAGGATAATCAGTTTCCCAATAAGAATCAATCAGATTCTTGTTGACCTCTTCTGCCTTCTCTGGAACCAAGCGCAATCCTTTTTTATCCTCACTGGTTATTAGAGAAAAAAGAGTAAGGTACCAATCCTGAGGTAATTCATATTTACCGGTTTCTTTATCAACAAAAGCCGATTCTCCTAAGATTGCTGCCTCAGGATGAAGCGACATATAACGGTTTAGCTGCTCCTGGGTGACGCCTAATTCCTGCATCCATTCAGGGACTTTTAATTCGTAACCTAATAATGGCTTTATCGGTTCTATAACCGCAAAGCCGCTGCGGTCTAACTGCCACTTTGCCCAGGGTATGAAGGTTTTGGAAACTGCTACCTGAAAGAGCCTATTATCAGGAGTCTTCAGCGTCACCAATATATGATCATTGCCGCTTAATTCATGGGTGGAAAGGAATACCACATCAATAATCTCAAATTCTGTTGTATATAAGCCGAATTCCTGCCTTAAAAAGAAAATAAGCTCCTGCTTTAATTCAAGATCTGCCAGGTCCATATGTGTTGAAACAATTGGTTTTTGGTATCTGTAACGCGCCGAAGGCGGCCTCGAAAGGTTATAATAATAAATCCCTGCAACAACAGCGATAATAATAAGAAACTCAAAAATTACGGTTAATAATTGCTTCATTTATGAGATCAGCGCTTGAGGGCCTCTTTGAATTTCTTAGTCAAGGCGGGAATAATCTGAAAGAGGTCGCCGACAATACCGTAAGTAGCGATTTTAAATATCGGCGCATCGGGGTCTTTATTTATGGCTATAATAATTTTCGAGGACTGCATTCCCACTAAATGCTGTATCTGGCCGGAAATTCCGCAGGCAAAATAAATCTTAGGAGCAACTGTCCTTCCGGTTTGCCCTACTTGATGCGAATAAGGAATCCAGCCGCTGTCTACGGCTGCGCGAGACGCCCCTACGGCAGCGCCTAATACATGAGCCAAATCCTCAAGGATTTTAAAGTTCGCCGGCTCTGCCATTCCCCTGCCGCCTGAAACAATAATATCTGCCTCAGCCAGATTTACCAAAGATTCCACTTCTTCGACAATATCCACCAGCTTAGTGCGCGAAATTAAATCGTCCGTCGAAAAACTCTCCTTGATTATTTTTCCTTTTTTCTTTTTATCCGGCTCTGGCTGCGGCATGACTTTATGCCTGACCGTAGCCATCTGCGGCCTGTGATGCGGAGTTATAATCGTAGCCATAATATTGCCCCCGAATGCCGGCCGGGTTTGCAGCAGGAGTTTTTCCTTTGGTTCAATATCAAGGCCGATGCAGTCTGCGGTTAAGCCGGTATTTATTTTCACCGCAACGCGGGAAATCAAAGACCTGCCGATTGTACTTGCGCCGCAGAGCACAATTTCCGGTTTATGCTTCTCTATTAACTTACTGAGAACTTTGGAATAAGGCTCATCCTGATAATTCGCCAGCTCTGCTGCCTCAACCAGATAAACCGTATCCGCTCCGCACCAGATCAATTCCTGGGCCTCGATCTCAATCTGATTGCCTAAAAACACCGCTCCTACGTAAGTATTTAATTTTTTTGCTAATTCCTTTGCTTTCCCTAAAAGCTCGTAAGAAACCGACTGGATTTTTCCTTTTTTCTGCTCGACAAAAACCCAAACTCCTTTATAACCGCTCAGGTCTTTTTTTGCCCCTTCTTTTCTGCTTTTATCAATGAGAATTGCTTTAAATTTACAAACAGGCACACAAGCCCCGCAGAGGTTACACTTGGCTAAATCTATAACCGCCTGCCTACCTGCAGGCAGGCCTTTCTTTTCGACTATAGTTATCGCACCAAAAGGGCAGGCCTTTACGCATAAAGTGCAACCCGTGCATTTTTCTAAAATAACCTGTATTGACATAGCCTTGTTATGTTATTTCGTTCTTTAATAATTCCACGATTTTTCTGGCTACTTCTAGCGCATCACCTTCTAGTATTTGACCGCCGGTGCGGGGAGGCGGGGTAAATATTTTTACCACATTGGTTGGAGAGCCGCTAAGCCCGATTGAGCCTGCATCCGCTTCTATATCTTTGGCTGTCCAATTAGTAATTTTAGCGGATTTTGCGCGCATCATCCCTTTTAAAGAAGGCAGGCGCGGCTCATTAATCTCTTTAACAACAGTAAACAATACCGGCAAAGGAGTCTCGATAATCTCATAACCCTCTTCAGTCATTCTTTCTACACGCGCGCGCTTTTCGTTAATTTCTTCTATTTTTTTAACAAAGGTAACCTGAGGAATATCCAGGTGCACGGAGATTCCAGGGCCAACCTGCGCAGTATCTCCGTCTGATGCCTGTTTACCGCAAATTACCAAATCTATCCTGCCTCTTGCCTGGCTGATTTTCTTAATTGCCTGGGCTAAGGTATAGCTTGTTGCCCAGGTGTCGCTGCCGGCAAAATTTCTGTCCGAAATAAGAATACCCTCATCCATACCTATAGAGATCGCCTCTCTTAGAGCTGCTTCTGCCTGAGGGGGCCCCATTGTAATAACTATCGTAGAACCGCCGAGTTTTTCCTTTAAACGCACGCCCTCCTCAATCGCATACATATCAAAAGGGTTAATTATTGATTTTACCCCTTCGCGGATTAAGGTGTTAGTCTCGGGGTTAATTTTAACTTCGGTTGTCTCGGGAACCTGTTTTATGCAGACGACGATATTCATTTATCAGGGTGCAGTTTTGTAAATACGTGTTTTCCGATTAATTCTCTGTCTTGGTCGCTTATTTCAATAAATTCAATGCCTACGTCATACCTTTTATGTTCAGTGTTGCCGACAATAAATTCATTCACCCACGCCACTCTTCCTGTAGCCCTGATCGGAACCTCATACGGCAGAAAGATAGTCATATCTATTAATTCTCCAGGATTCAGTTTTTCATAAGCGATAAAGCAAATCCCTCCTTTGCTTATATTTTTAGTCAGGCTGGCTGTATCCTTCTGGGGCGGCTCTTTCTTTTTAAAAATTATATCCGCAAAGACACTTAAACGCTCAAACTTTCTTCTTTCTTCCATTTTTACTACCTCCTCTGTTTTCAGCTGCAAAATTAAAGAAGCAAGCGCAAATTTTTCTATTTCATGCTTTCTTTGATTAACTGCAAAGCGATTATATTTCTTTGAATCTGGTTTGTGCCTTCATAAATCTGGGTGATTTTGGCGTCGCGCATATATTTTTCTATTGGGTAATCTTTCATATACCCGTAGCCGCCGAAAATCTGCAGGGCCTCAGTAGTTACTCTCATCGCCACATCGGAAGCGTACATTTTTGCCATTGCTGATTCTTTGGCTACACTGGTTTTGCCGGCATCAACCATGCGCGCCACAGAATACACCAGGGCCCTGGCAGCTTCGATTTCAGTCGCCATATCTGCAAGCATCCATTGAATACCCTGAAAAGCGGAGATACTCTTTCCAAACTGCTGTCTTTCCTTGGCATATTTTACTGCCAAATCCAATGCTCCCTGGGCAATTCCTAATGCCTGCGCAGCTACTCCAGGCCTGGACATATCAAAGGTCTTCATGGTCACTATAAACCCCATTCCTTCTTTTGCCAGCAGGTTTTCTTTAGGGACTTTGCAATCGGTGAATATGAGCTCGCGGGTTGAGGAGGCGCGTATACCCAATTTATCCTCCTTTTTACCAAAGGTAAATCCCGGCATGCCCTTTTCTACTATAAATGCAGAAGCACCTCTTGCGCCTTTTGTTTTATCGGTCATGGCAATCACTACGTATACTTCAGCATCGCCTCCGTTAGTAATAAAGTGCTTGACTCCGTTTAATATATAATGGTCCTTTTCTTTACGGGCAGTAGTTTTAATTGCCGAGGCGTCAGAACCGGCCTCGGGTTCGGTGATTCCAAAAGCCGCCAGTTTTTTTCCTTTTGCCAGATCCGGCAAATACTTTTTCTTTTGTTCTTCGTTTCCGAAAAGAATAACCGGGAATGTCCCTAAAGCCGAAGCAGCATAGCAAACCGCAATGCCGCCGCAGGCCCGCGACATCTCTTCCGTAGCCAGGCAAAGGTTAAAAACGCTGATCCCCATTCCGCCGTACTCTTCGGGGATAAATAAACCGAATAAATCAGATTCTGCGATTATTTTTATAATATCCCAGGGGTATTTCTCGGATTGGTCGCATTTAGCTGCTTGCGGCCTGATTTTTTCTTCGGCGATCTTACGCGCTAATTCCCGTATCATCTGTTGTTCATCTGTAAGTAAATAATCCATTAGCTCCTCCTTAATAACTGACTTAATTATAATTTTTTAATTACTGCTGTTTCCTGGCAATTCGGAAATTTCGGGCACCTGATGCATTCCGCCCATACTTTATGCGGAAGCTGGGAGTGGCTGATTTTCCTGAATTTTAATTTTTTAAAAAATTCCGGCTTATAGGTTAAGGCAAAAACTTTTTTCGCCCCCAGAGATTTTGCTTCTTTTATACATGCT
>QNCD01000058.1 GCA_003644385.1 Candidatus Omnitrophota bacterium | reverse complement strand
TGGTTTTTGCAAATGAAATAGACAAAGAGGTAAGCGCTACTTTAAAGCCAGGCGATAAAATAAAAGTAAAAATAATAAAGGTGGATGTGGAGCAGGCAAAGATCGGCCTCTCCGCCAAAATCTGAGACCGGGTCTTGTAACCTCTTAATAATCAAAAGGTTACGAATAACGGTCTTGCATTCACAAAGAGGTACGTATGGATATGAAGAAACAGTTAGGAATTATTAAGCGCGGAGCAGTAGGGATAATTTCAGAGAATGAATTAAAGCGTAAGCTGGAAATCTCTACAAGAGAAAAAAAACCTTTGCGCATAAAAGCAGGATTTGATCCCACCGCGCCTGATTTGCATTTGGGCCATACCGTGCTTTTACGTAAGTTGCGCCAGTTTCAGGAGCTGGGTCATCAGGTGATTTTTTTAATCGGAGATTTTACCGGGCAGATCGGAGACCCCAGCGGCCGTTCTGAAACACGCAAACAGCTGACTAAGGAAGAGGTGCTAGAAAATGCAGTTACTTATAAAAGGCAGATTTCTAAAATACTCGATGTAGACAAGCTGGAAATAGTTTTTAATAGCGAATGGTTTAACAAGATGTCAGTGGTAGAGATATTAAAACTTACCACTCACGCTACGGTTTCACAGATGCTTGCGCGGGCAGATTTCAAAAAGAGGCTCTCTAAAAACGAAGATATTTCTTTGTTAGAGTTTATGTATCCGCTTTTACAGGGTTATGATTCGGTAAAATTAGAAGCTGATATAGAGCTGGGCGGTACTGATCAGATTTTCAACTTGCTGGTTGGCCGGGATATGCAAAAGGATTTCGGCCAGGAGCCTCAGGTGGTGATTACTATGCCGCTTCTGGAAGGCATCGACGGTGTGCAGAAAATGAGCAAATCTTATGGTAATTTTATCGGAATAAATGACCCTGCGGATGAGATGTTCGGAAAGATTATGTCGGTTTCCGATAATTTGATGGCCAAATATTATGAATTATTGACTAATGAAGAATTGGATAAGGTAAAAAAATTACATCCTAAGAGAGCTAAGTTGAAACTTGCAGAAAATATCGTAGCTCAGTATTATTCTCCTGAAGAAGCCCGAAAAGCCTTTAATGAATTTGAGCGTGTTTTTAGCCGTAAGGAGACTCCGAGTAATGCGCAAACATATAAATTGAAGAGTTATAAAAAAAATATTGTGGAGATTATGGTTGAAACGCACTTAGCGTCATCAGGAAATGAGGCAAAACGATTAATCAGGCAGGGAGGGGTAACTTTTGACGGAATAAAAATTAATAGTGAAAAAGAGGCGGTATCCAAGAGTGGGATGCTAAAGGTAGGCAAAAGGCGCTTTTTAAAAATCAGCAAATAATACCTATAGCTGTATAAATATAATTGTTCACAGGATTATTTTTCGGAATGAAAAAGAAAAAATTTTGTTCAAAAAAGATTATGCGGGGGAATCAGCCTATAAATATTCTGGATAAGGCGATAAAGGAAATGGGTGAGCCGTACCAGCAGGCAAATAAACAGAGGACCCTTATAATTTGTTTGGACGGCATAACTTTTCCGAAAATTTCACAGTTAATCTCTAAGGGCAAGCTGCCTCAGTTTAAGAATTTGATCGAATCCGGAGTATCCGCAAATATTAAATCAACCATCCCGCCAGATAGTATTCCTGCCTGGCCAAGTTTCATAACCGGAAAGAATCCAGCTAAACACGGTCTCCTTGGTTATTTTAAGTATTTCAAGAAGAGAGGAGAAAGCGAAGTGATAAACTCCAGTATGATTACTCACCAGAGATACTGGAATATTTTTAATGATTGTGGATTGAGTTCTGTAATTATGAATTTACCTGTTACTTTTCCCCCTGAGGCAATCAAGGGAATAATGATTTCAGACCATCTGACGCCTGCTGATGTAGCGTTTAGCCATCCTCGGGCCCTTAGCGAAAAATTAAAGCAAATCGGTTATTTTACCGAACTAGTAGTTACTAAATTTTTTGATTATGATTTGACTTCTCCTGAGCCTTACATATACAAAATGAACAAGACCAAAGATGTTGCGCTAAGTATTTTAAAAAATTATGACTGGGACCTTTTTACTGTCGGCTTCATGACTCCCGACAAAGCCCATCATGTGCTGGGGTTAGAAAGTAGCGGGATAAATCAGATATACGAAGCAATAGATTCTATCTTAAAAGAAATATTAGGCGAGATTGACCGTGCGAAATGCGATATTTTTATTCTTTCTGACCATGGCGTCGCTAATTATGAAAAAGAATTTTCCCTGCACACCTGGCTATATCAAAAAGGTCTTTTAAAATTAAATCCTTTGATTAGGCAATTCGACCATCGCCGCATAGTCAACGCAAAGAAGCAGGGGCTGGTTAAGAAGTGTGTCACAGAAGTACTTAATATTGCTTATAAAATAAAAGTTTCACTTAATTTGCCTTCTTTGCCGTTTTTCCATTTTCCCAGGAGTATTATTGAACTAAATAGCCAAGCTCTTTGTCCTTTTGATTGGAAAAATACTAAAGTATACAGCCTTTTACCGCCTACAAGCAATTTTTTACCTGTTTTTATAAACACAAAGGGAGAGAGGCCATACGGCATAGTAGAAAGAGGCAAGGACTATCAGCTGCTAAAGGAATATTTGGTCGATGAGTTGATTAAGCTTAAAGATTCTGATACTCAGGAGAGCGTAGTAAATAAAATATACGAAAGAGAGGATTTGTACCGCGGAGAATACCTCAGCGAAATGCCTGATTTAGTCCTTGAACTTAAGAAAAATTATATCGGGTTTACCGGTTACGCGGATAGAAAAAGAATAATTGATGGTAAAGTTTTTAAAACATTCAAAAAACCGGTCTTAGACCATAGTATGGAGGGGGTATTTATTTGCAGCGGGGAAAACATGCGCAGGAATATTAAACTAGAGGATGTTAGTATTATGGATATTTTTCCTACGGTTTTATATTCGAGACAGCTGCCGATACCGCAAGATATCGACGGACAGGTAAAAAAGGATATTTTTTGCGAGGAATTTAATAAAGGTGCCAGGATTATCCCGGCCAAACAGGATGAAAGAAAGGAATCGGTTAAAGAAAACTGGCTGAAAAAACACAGCCCAAAAGACATAGAGCAGATTAATCAGGAGCTAAGAAGGCTCGGTTATATAAAGTAGAGGTTAAAAAATGAAAAGCGAGAGGCGAAGAAAAATGGCAAAAAAAGTTTATGTAGGGATGAGCGCGGATTTAGTGCACCCCGGGCATCTTAATATAATAAATGAAGCCAAAAAGCTGGGCAAAGTGGTTGTCGGGTTATTGACGGATGAAGCTATCGCCAGTTATAAACGCCTGCCTTTTTTGACTTATGAGCAGAGAAAGGTGATTGTTGAAAACATCAAGGGTGTCGAGAAAGTAGTGGCTCAGAATACTTTGGATTACAGCGAAAATCTGGAAAGGTTAAAACCGGATTTTGTGGTGCACGGAGATGATTGGAAGGTAGGGGTTCAGGTAGAAACACGGGCAAAGGTCATAAATGTCTTAAAAAAGTGGGGAGGGCGCTTGGTTGAGATTCCATATACAGCCGGAATTTCATCTACCGCTTTGCAGGAAAAAATACGCTCGATCGGTACTACTCCGCAGATCCGGATTAAACAATTAAAGAGGATTCTGGAGGCTAAAAAGTTTGTAAGGGCAATAGAGGCACATAACGGGCTAACCGGAATGATTGCCGAAAATACCAGGGTTTCCTGCGGAGAGAAAAATAACGAATTTGACGCTATCTGGTTAAGCAGCCTTACTGATTCCACTGCTAAAGGCAAACCCGATATCGAATGCGTTGATTTGACTTCGAGAGCAATCTCTTTAAACGAAATTTTAGAGGTGACCACCAAGCCGATTATTTTTGACGGAGATACCGGGGGTATCGCCGACCATTTTGCCTTTGAAGTAAAGACGCTGGAAAGGTTGGGCGTTTCGGCGGTTATAATTGAGGATAAGGTTGGCTTAAAGAAAAATTCTCTTTTCGGGACAAATGTAAAACAGACGCAGGATACCATCGAAAATTTTTGCCGAAAAATCTCGCTAGGAAAAAAAGCGCAGGTAACTGATGATTTTATGATCATCGCCCGTATCGAAAGCCTGATATTGAAAAAAGGATTAAAAGATGCCCTAGAAAGGGCCCGGGCCTATATAGAGGCGGGTGCTGACGGGATTATGATTCATATCAAAGAACGAGACCCTGAGGAAATTTTTTCTTTTTGCGACAGCTTTTTAAATTTTAATAAAAAAATCCCCCTGGTGGTGGCTCCTACAACTTTCTCTCAGGTCTCTGAGGAAGATCTGAAAAAACGGGGGGTGAATGTGGTGATTTATGCTAATCATCTATTGA
Source organism: Candidatus Omnitrophota bacterium (assembly GCA_003644385.1). GTDB lineage: Bacteria > Omnitrophota > Gorgyraeia > Gygaellales > Profunditerraquicolaceae > B70-G16. The sequence goes on along the minus strand of QNCD01000058.1, from coordinate 5,399 downwards.
GGTCAGCTTATCCGGCAATGAAAAAGGCCGCAGAGTTGATTCTAATGAGGGGGCGTGCTCTTGAGTGCGAGGAATTATGTATGCCTATAAATGAACTTATAAACCTAGTGAAGGCGGAGAAACCCTAATTATGATTGAGAGTAGCTTTTTATATCAGTTATTAAAAAAACGTATTGATTTTTACACCGGCGTACCAGATTCGCTGTTGAAGAGCTTTTGTGCTTATATTTTTGATAATGTAGCTAAAGACAGGCACATTATCGCAGCAAATGAAGGCAATGCCATAGCATTGGCCGCAGGGCATTATTTGGCAACCGGCAATATTGCTTTAGTTTATATGCAAAACTCAGGATTAGGAAATGCTATTAATCCGCTCATATCTCTTACTGACCGTAAAGTCTACCATATACCCTTGTTATTGATGATCGGCTGGAGAGGTGAGCCAGGACAACCTGATGCACCGCAGCATATTACAGACGGCAAAATAACATTAGATTTACTTAAGACCGCGGGCATTTATTTTGAAATTCTGCCGCAGGCTGCTGTGGAAGCCAGGGAGAGCCTTAAAAGGATTTTCGAGGTTATCCGTAAAAACGGTTGCCCTTGCGCATTGATCATCCGGAAGGATACATTCCAGCCATATATTCAGAAAAAAAGAGTTAAGGCACCCTTAGCTGACCTGTCGCGAGAGCAGGCGATTAAAATAATCATAGATCACCTTAATCCAAAAGATGCTATTGTTTCTACTGCCGGGCATATTTCGCGGGAACTATTCGAGTATAACCAGAAGCTAAAAGGTAAACAGGGTAGGAATTTTCTCAATATAGGAGCAATGGGGCATTCTTCGCAGATTGCCTTAAGCATAGCTTTAGAAAAACCCCGCAGGCAAATTTACTGTTTAGATGGTGATGGTGCTGTGATTATGCATATGGGCTCGATGGCAACTATTGGAGCAAAAGGCACACCTAATTTTAAGCACGTTATTCTTAATAACGGTTCGCATGATTCAGTAGGAGGCCAACCATCCGTAGCCTTTAGTATTGATTTTGTCAGAATTGCTAGGGCTTGCGGTTATTATTTCGCAGCAAGAGCAAATTCTGCCAAGCAGTTAAAAAAAAGAATTATGGATTTTGCTAAAGCAAGAGGCCCGGCTTTACTTGAGGTGATAGTAAAAAAGGGCTCAAGAAAAGATTTAGGCAGGCCGACTCTCTCACCTTTAGAAATTAAAGCAAGTTTTATTAAGTTTTTAAGAAAACGATGAAAAAACAGAAAGAATTTATTGGTTACGGCGAAATTGAGAATTTAAGTGCAGTTCTTAGCGAATATGCCTGTAGGAATGTTTTTCTGGTCAGGGGCAGGGATTCTTACCGTTTATCCGGGTCGGAAAAAGCGTTTAAAAAACAGCTTGCCGGGCTTAATCTGCGAGATTTTTTCGACTTTGAAGTCAACCCTAAGATAGAAGATATTATTAAAGGCGTAAAGGCTTTAAAAGAACACCAGCCGGATTTAGTAATAGCGGTAGGAGGGGGAAGCGTAATAGATATGGCAAAAATGGTGAATATATTGGCTGCACAGGAAGGCGAAATCAATTCCTATTTAAAAGGAAATAAAAAAATAGAAAAGAAACCGCTTCCGTTGATTGCTGTGCCAACGACTTGTGGTTCAGGAAGCGAGGCTACTCATTTTGCGGCGGTATACATAGATAAAAGAAAATTTTCTTTAGCCCACGAATTCGTTTTACCTGATATTTCAATAGTAGACCCACAGTTTACTTTATCTTTGTCTAAGTATCTTATAGCAGTCAGCGCTATGGATGCCTTCAGCCAGGCAATTGAGTCTTATTGGAGCGTAAATTCGACAGCAGAATCAATGACTTATTCTAAGGAAGCAATCGAAATGATAATAAGAAATTTGGCTGATGCAGCGAAGAAATCTTCAAGAAATGCACTCCAGGAGCTTTCTCGGGCAGCGCATTTTTCCGGCAAGGCGATCAATATAACCAAAACAACAGCCGCACACGCCTTATCATACGCGATTACTTCTTATTTTAATGTCAATCACGGCCATGCCGTAAGCCTGACTTTACCGGAAATATTTATTTATAATTCGCAAGTTCGGGATAATGATGTAACAGATAAAAGAGGGGCGGCTTATGTGCGCAAGGCTATAGGGCAATTAAACTCAATTTTAGGTACCAGCAGTGCCCAGGATTCAAAAGCAAAGATTATCAATTTAATGCAGGAAGCGGGGCTGGCAACGCGGTTATCCGCTGTCGGAATCAAGAGTAGGGAGGATCTGGAGAAAATCTCAAGTAACGTTAATATCGAAAGGCTCAAGAATAATCCCCGTCTGCTTAACCGACGGGTTTTGAAAGAAATACTGGGAAGGATATTATAATCATTAAAGAATACCGTGCAGAAACCGAATATATTATTCATACTTATAGACCAACTCAGAAGCGACCGGATGCCAGTTTTTGATTACTTCCAGGAGCTGAAGAAAGAGGGCGTATTCTTAGCCAATATGGTTACCTATGCTCCTTATACTGTAGCCTCTGTGCATGCTTTATTCTCCGGCATGTACGGCAGCCGTAACGGCGTAGATTCTTATTACGGAAGCCTCGATTTTGATAAGGATAATTGTTTTACGATTACGCAATATCTTAAAGAGAACGGTTATTATTGCAAAGCGGATGTGCTTTCTAAGATAATTCTGCCTCTACAGGGATTTGACGAAGTGCTGATTCACGATGAATATGCCGATGACCTGAAAACAAAACATAAAGAATTGATAAACCAAGTCGCGCATAAAAACCCGTTTTTCCTTTTTCTTCATTATAGCAAAATTCATACCGGGATAATCAGCGAGGTAGTTTCTAAATTCGGAGATTTTGACCAGCTTTATTTTTCTAGGAGAGAGGAGAACAGGCAGAGATATGACCGCTTTGTCAAATCGGCAGGCGAATACCTAAAGGGGATTATGGAGTACAGCAAAAAGCAGGGCTTATTCGAAAATACGCTTTTTGTGATATTTACTGACCACGGCTGTTCCTTGGGAGAAAAAGTAGGAGAAAAATGTTACGGAGTTTTCACTTATGACTATACCGTAGTTACCTTTGCTTATTTAATATATCCCAAATTACTGCCGATGGCGAAAGTAATTCCTGTTTCTGTGCGTAGTATAGACATTGCGCCGACACTTTTGGACATTTTATCTATAAAGAAAAAAAACAAATATAAAGATATGCAGGGGGAAACTGTTTTACCGCTTATAAAGGGCAAAGATTCCCGGGATAGAGATGCTTATATTGAAACCGCGGGATTAAGCGGTCCTCACCCATCGCCATACAAACCGAATATATGCGCCTACAGGACCAGCAGATTGAAGTTGATTTATAACAGCAGCTTAGAAAAAAAAGAACTTTATGATTTGGAAAAGGACCCAACGGAAAGCGTCAATTTAATCGGGAAGTGCCCGGGCTTAGAGGCTGAGCTTTGGGAAAAAATGCAACAGAACAAAGGAAGAGTATTTCTCGGATAAATCAGAAAAATAATTTATATGCGCCAGGTTAAAAGAGTCTTCTATAATTATACTTTTTTGTCTTTTTCGCAGCTACTTTTACTTTTCGTAGGGGTTGCGGCAGTCGCGATACTTGCCAGATTTCTTGGCCCTTACGAATACGGCAAATACAACCTTTTTATTTTCACATCCCAAATGCTAAGTTTATTTGCCTCTACCTGGGTATTAAACCCCGCGGCAGCCAAGTTTGCCAGCGAAGAATATCTTTCTTCAAAAAGCTTAAAGAAAACTTTTTCTTCAGAATTATTCGTTATATCAATCAATACCCTGATTGTAACCTTTGTTCTGCTTTTAATCCGTAAAAAAATAAGCGTTTTTTTAGGCCTGGAAGATAATTTTATAATGATTTTTATCTTTATTTACCTTGTAGTTTTTGCGCTTTTTAATTTGCTTTATTTTTGTTTTCAAGGAAGCCTTAATTTTAGGATTTATGGCGTAATGCCTTTATTGCGCAGTTCGGTTTTCATTATATTACTGTGCTTCCTGGTTTTTCAAAAACAATTCAGAATAAACCTTGTTTTGCTTTCGCTGGTATCTTCCTATGCAATAGTGATAGCGGTTGTCTGGCGAAAATTAAAGAGTTTATGCCTCTTAGTCTTTGATAAGGAGCATTTATTCAAGATACTCAGTTTTTCTTGGCCGGTTGTTTTCTTTGCCGGTGGTAACTTTGCTTTGGATTGGATTGATAAATATCTGCTAAGAGTGCTTGTTTCCACCTATGCGGTTGGCATATATTCAGCAGCCTGGAATCTGACTACAAATTTGGTACTTGTGCCGCAGTTACTTTATACGGTAGTCATGCCAATTATCACTGCTTACCGCTTGGAAAATCATCACGCTAATATTAAGTTTTATCTAAACAGGTTAATGCCGCAATTGGCTTTATTCTTCTCGGTATTAATAAGCTTTGCGGTTGTTCTGGCTAATTTCTTATTACCTTTACTTTATGGCGATAAATATACCGCTTCTGTGAATATATTCATCATACTTTCCCTGAGTAGTATGTTTATGGGCATTAAGTATTTTTATAACCCCGTTTCTACTGTTTTTAATTTTATCAAGATGACCGGCAGCATCAACTTAGCTTGTGCCTTCTTATGCGTAAGCTTAAACTATTTATTTATTTCTAAATTCGGAATGCTTGGAGCTGCAGTAGCCACTACAGCCAGCAGCCTGATTGCCTGTATCGCAGTAATTTTTGTCATCAATAGACAATTCGAAATATTGAATTTTAAGGCTCTTTACTGCAGTCTTCCTGCAATTGCGGTAGCCTCGGCATGCTTGATATCCAAGAACCTGTTCTTTAATTTGACAGTTACTCTTACGGTTTTCTTTATTTCCTACGGCTTGTTAAAAAAATACAAGATTTTCAGTAAATCAGACCTGGAGATTATAGAAAAAATAGACATGCCTAGATGGCTTAAGAATAAAGCAGTAAAATTCTACGGAACATTTTCTTAATATGTGTATTATTTGCGAAAACGTTTCAGAAAAAGAGACGATCTACGGAGGCTATAATTACCTGAATGTCGGTTATCGTATCGTCAAGTGCAAAAACTGCGGTTTTAAGTTCCTCAGGCCTTTGCCCGAAGAAGATGTTTTAGAGCAGATATACCAAAGCCAGGAATATTTCCAGGATTATTACGTACAAGGCGCAAAGGCAATGGGGTATCTTAGTGGTTCTGGCTTAAATAGTCCGCATCATCTACGAAGCATCGGCTTACTAAAGAAATATAAAAATAAAGGCCGGCTTTTAGATATAGGCTGCGCGGGAGGAAATTTTTTAATCCAGGCGCAAAAAGAAGGATATGATGTCTGCG
>QNCD01000057.1 GCA_003644385.1 Candidatus Omnitrophota bacterium | reverse complement strand
CCAAATACATGTAATTTTCCGAAATGATAATTTACGGCAAAAGTAAAATAAGTAATAAATCGGGTAGGCCAAAAATCAAAAATCTCTTCTAAATTAGAGATGTCCCGGATTTTCAAATTTGAAACAATGGAAAAATGGTCATCAAAATGAAAAGGGACCTGAAAAGTCTGGGAATAGATAATTATTCCTAAACATAAAAAAACAAGCATAGCTAATCTTTGAGAAAAAATAATTTTTTTCATTATCTTTTACTGGGAAACAGCTTTTTTAAGTTCCTCAATGAATCCCCGGGGAACTTCAAGTCCTAATTCTTGCGCCTTAAATAAATCCTGCTGGGCTTTATTATAATCATGCATGAGAAAATAAGTAAAGTTTCTATTATAGTATGTTTTAGCTAAATCCGGCTTTATTTCTGCTGCTTTGTCAAAATCAGCCAAAGCTAAATCAAACTCGCCCAGGTCACGATAAAAACTACCGCGGCTATTATAACATAACACACTCCAAGGATCTAATTCTAAGGCTTTATTATAATCAGCTAAAGCCTGCTTAAGATTTCCCTGTTCTTGAAAGGCCCGCGCCCGGCCATGATAAGCTAAAGCAAAATTAGGATTTATTTTAATAGCATTATTGTAATCTAAAATAGCTTTTTCTAACTCTCCCTGCTTTCTATAAATAAATGCGCGGTTATTATAAGCCAAAACATAGCGGGGTTCGATCTGGATAGCTTTATTATAATCGGCAAGCGCCTCCTTAAACCTTCCTTGTCTTTGACAAATAGATGGCCGGTTATTATAAGCAAAGATAAAGCCGGGATCGATTTCTATTGCCTTATTATAGTCGCTAAGAGCAGAGTCTAAGTCTCCTTTTCCCTGGTAAAGAAAAGCCCGGTTATGATAAGGCCTGGCCTTATCCGGGGATTTATTTATTACATCGCTCCATAACGTGATTTCATCGCGCCAAATCGAATTTCTTTTATAAGTCAAAAGGGAGGAAAAACAGAATAATTATAATAAGAATTGCCAGCGTAATTTTTAATTTTTTTTCATTGAAAAAATAAAAAATTACGCTTGCCAAGAAAATGCTAAAACCTACCACAGGCAGGTAAAGGCGGTGTTCAAAAATTACGTCTTCCAGGGGAATAAAACTAGATTCAGGCAGCAGCGTAAGAAAAAACCAAAAAATACTAAAAGAAATAAGCCTGTATTTATTAAATACCTCAGCCTTATTCTATTCCCTGAATTCGCCGTTTATCGAAAGCTGAAAAAATTCTTCCACTACAAGCCTTGTCTTTATTCCGATATCATCAACCTCTGATTGGTTAAGTATCCCCATCTCGCGCAGATTACGCTTTACATATTGCCATTATCCTGCTAAATCATCACTTAAGAAGTTTATGCTTCTCATGGGCGTATCCTCCTTTGCTGGTCCTTTAGGACTGGTTAGGTTAATAAATTGGCCTTTATCAACCTAAGAGGATATGCCTTTTTTATTGCTTAGGCAAAATCAAATGTGCGAAATATATTTTACATTATGTATTTCATCATATGAGCTTAAACATTTATTCAAAGCCGCTATTACCGCTTAATTCTAAGAGCTCATTCTTTATTTTCTCATACTCGCTCTTGCTTATCCGCCAATAAAGCTCCTGGGCACGCCTTAAATACTCTCTTGCCTTATTTTTCTGCTTTCTTTGTTTGTATAAAAGGCCGAGGTTAGAGTAAGCCGAAGCCTCCTCAACCGGAGCCTCAATTTGTCTGCAGATTACTACTGATTGATGAAAGAATTTCTCTGCCTCAGCTAAATTGTCCATTTCCACATAGAGCTCCCCGATCATATTATAGTCGCTGGCAATATTACGCTGGTTACCATGCTGGCGGTCTAAGCTTAAACCTTTCATATAATTATCCAGTGCCTCCTGGTATTTTTTTTCATAAAGGCAGACTTCTCCGATATTGAAATAACAGTCGCTTAATTCATGGTATAACTTCATTTTTTCAAAAAGCAGGAGGCTCTTATTATAAAACTCCCTGGCGGCCTGATAATCGTCTTTATTAATAAAGACCAGCCCGATGTCAAAATAATCGCAGGCCAAGCCGTATTTATGTTCATAGATATGCTGCCTCTGGCGGTTGATCTCAGAGCTCTTCATCAACAGCTCTAATGCCTTATCGTAATTTTCTTTGTCTATATGCCAGACTGCCATGCGCTCAAGGGCGCGGGCCTCGATCAGCTTATCATTATTTTCTTGGCTTAAAGTGATAGCTTTATTGTAAAAATCGAGCGACTTGGGGTATTCGCCCTGCAAAAGGTAAATCCAGCCGATTCCCAGATATGCCGAAGACAAACTCTTTCTATCGCCTTTTTTCTCGCAGGCCCGGGAGTATTGAAAATAGTAATCAAGCGCCTTGCCTTTATCCCCAATTCTATAATAGGTATCCGCCAGCAATGGATAAGCTCTCAAAAACAACGGTTCTTTTTGAATAATCTCTTGGCAAATGGAAATTACGCTTTCGTTCTTACCCTGGCTGAACAATTTTTTAGATTTAGCGTATAATATATAGGTATTGGGGTTTATGCTGGGAAGCCATAGATAAAGCCAGATTAATACTGCCGCAGCCGAAGCTGCTACAAGGCTCCTTTTTAATATTTTCCTATATAAAATCTTACCTTTTGCCTGAGCCAGCACACTGCGTTTTTTTGCAAAGAAGACGAAGCTAGGGTCTCCGTAAAGCAAATAAGCCGCCCAGTAAATACAACTGGCGCCGTAATCCTGGATTAATTTCTGGCGCGCTGAACGTATAGATTCTCCGACGGATTTGCCGCTGATCATCTGCGCATAAAATTCTTTTGCAAAAACCAAGCTTACCGGGTCCTCGATCCTGCAAATTGAACCGATATAGTGCCTCACTCCGGAAAATAAGAATGCCCAGGCAAGGCTGTAAGTCTTACGCTGATAATCCTCATCCATGAGAAAATTTTCCTTTATTGAAGCGCTGTAGCAGGCATTGGAAAATATCAGGCTGGGCAAGGATAAAGTTTCAGCCATAGCCACGATATCCCGGGCAGTAAACTTGGCATCGCTTAAAACCCACCCTGAATTTTGCGGCTGGGATTTATCGTATTCGCAGTGTCCGGCGAAATGCACGATATCGTAATCACGCAAATTCTTTTTTACATATAAGCTGTCTATCTGCGTAGACTTAAAATCAATGCTCATCTCTTTTCTCTTGCGGTCAAACTGATTTTTAATATTTACCCCTTCGGAATATGCGGATTTTAAATCATTGGTGGGATTTGCCAAAATCAGCATTTTTAAGGGTGCGCCGGAACTGCGGTATTCTACTGGATTAATTCGTTCGCGCGTCCTGACCACCCTGCCCAGGTTAAATTTAAAGCAGAAAAAATCCTTTCCGTCATAGAGAAGCTCCCAGGGGATATCTATAAGTTCTTCGTCTATAGAAAGCACTAAATCTTTAACCTCGCAGTTCTTTAACCTCTCCTTTACCGCAGAAGTTAATATGCCGTCCCAGAGCAGCTGCCCGGTTTTTTTCAGCGCACTTATAGATTGCGCTTCTAGATTGCCGTTTTTATCAACTTTATTTAATAAATAGGTAATTTCGTGACAAAGATGCTCAATCTGCTCCATTGTTGCCGGAGAACGGCTGTAATGCCTTAAGGTAGAGGCAAACTCTCTTTGCCCGTAAATACTTAAGGAGAGGTTATTGCCCTCCTTTAATATTTCTAAGACTATTGTATTTGAATCCGGCATATTTTTAGGCCTTAACCTCTAAAATTACTCTGGCTATTGTTTTCTGAAGACTGGAAATTTTAACCGTATAGCTTCCGGCTAATACATGCTCAAAAGTTACCACGCCTGCATCATTAACATAAGATTCCAGCTCCAGGCCATCACGCATCAAAGTAACCCTTAAATCCTTAATCATCTTTTGAGTTGCTTTTTCTTTTACGCAGACGTTCACGTCAAATATTTTTCCCGGCTTGTTTTCTATTTTCAGTTCCACGCGGATATCCGTAAAATCCTTTAAGACGGTGATTTCGTCTTTGAATTCCTTTATCTTGCGGCTGCGTAAGACCGGGGCAGGCATGAATTCATGGCCCACTAGGATATCTCCGCTGGTATTTAAAAGCTCTAATATATTTTCTTTTATTTTTATTGCTACTTCTAAAAGAGGTGTTTCAATTTGGGGCTCAACTAAATCTTTGGCGCGTAAAATTAAATCCGGCGGCACTTCTTGTTCGGGCATTTTTTCTATCTTTGCCTGTAATACTATAGCCTCGGAACATTTATGGCAGGACAAAACATGCTCTATTATCTTTTTTGCTCCTCTTTCAGGCAGCCTACCCTCCATAAAAGAAGCAAGCGTCTCTTCATCCGGATGGGTTGTGCCGGAATCGCTGTGCTTTAGAGAATCAGCTTTCCATTTCCCGTAAATTATTTTAATAAAATTCTCGATTTTGCTTAACATCTGCTAATATCCTCCTATATATAATAGACGAAAGAAAAGCAAAAATCTAACATCTTTTTAATCTATGATAAAACCCCTGGATTTAAAACATTCGCGCAGGCGCTCTACTATCCTCGCCTTACGTACATCTACCGTGCCCCTGGTAACCCTTAATAAATCCTTAATTTCTTCTAATTTAAGTCCCTGGTAAAAGTATAGTTCTAAAAAATATTTATCTTCGGGACTTAGGCGGTTAATGCACTCCTGTAAGCTTTTTAAATTTTCCTCTTCGCTTAAATTCTGCCCTGCCGAAGGAGATTCAGAGCGCAGTATCTGTTTTAAACTAAAATCGCTGCCTTCTATCTCGGCATCAATTGATATTGTAGGCTTGGCTGTGCGGATATAGTCAATAGTACGGTTTATAGTTATCTGCCTTAGCCAACTGGCTAAGCTGCAGTTGTTTTTTGCCTTAAAGCTTCTTAGTTTTTTAAAATTATCTTCGATTAAAGAAGTGCAGATTTCCTGAAAAAGGTCCTTGACAACCTGCGGGCTTACTTCCAGGGCACCTTTTATTTTCAGGACTCCGTGAATATACTTATAGATAAGGCGGGAGTATTTATCTAAGAATTCATCCCAGGCACGCTTTTCACCCTTGACGCAACGCTGGATAAACTCCAGGTCACTCATAAAAAAATACGCTCCCCATGGCGCAGTTTAATACTCGTAATTTTAGGGGACGTTTCCCGGCATCCCAACATACTGAAAACCAAAGAGTTAGAAAAATTTCTGCACAGAGTTAAATAAATTATTCAGTTTATTCAATAATTTGTCAGTTAAAAGTTTGATTAAAGATAGAAAATAATTGTATTGCAACTCGTTGCATAATAGTCAGTTATGCGAAGTAGAAACGTCCCCATTATTTAAAGAGAGAATTAGAAATTACAAAGGAAGCAAAGACAATCGAAACCATAGACATAAGCTTAATCAGGATATTTAAGCTTGGGCCTGAGGTGTCCTTAAAGGGGTCTCCGACGGTATCTCCGACTACCCCTGCCTTATGCGCAAGGGAACCCTTTCCGCCGAGCTCGCCGGACTCGATGTATTTTTTGGCATTATCCCAGGCGCCGCCTGAATTCGCCATCATTACTGCTAAGAGAAAACCGCAGACAGTAGCACCGGCTAAAAGCCCGGCCTGGGCTTCAATACCGATTAATAAACCCACTGCAATCGGAGAAATTATTGCTAGTAGCGCCGGTAAAATCATTTCTTTCTGCGCTGCTGCTGTGGCAATGATTACGCAGCGTGCATAGTCTGGCGCGGCCTTGCCTTCCATAATACCAACGATTTCTTTAAACTGCCGGCGCACCTCGACCACGATTTTTCCTGCGGCCCTACCCACGGCCTTCATAGTTAATGAGCAGAAAAAGAACGGCAGCATTGCGCCGATAAATACCCCAACCAATACATTAGGATTTAAAAGACTTAGCTCCATTTCCTTTCCATATAAAGACACCTGGTCTTTAAATGCCGCAATTAATGCTAAGGCAGTGAGTGCTGCCGAGCCGATAGCAAAGCCTTTACCGGTGGCGGCAGTGGTATTGCCTAAGGCATCCAGGGCATCAGTCCTTTTGCGCACTTCAGGCGGTAAGCCGGACATCTCTGCGTTTCCGCCGGCATTATCCGCAACTGGGCCATAGGCATCAGTGGCTAATGTAATACCTAATGTAGAAAGCATGCCTACTGCTGAAATCCCAACTCCGTAAAGGCCGGCGCTAAAATTACTAGAGCCTCCGGAGGCAAAATAACTGATTAATACTGCAGCCCCCACTACAATTGCCGGAATAGCCGTAGACATCATTCCCACTGACATGCCGGAGATAATTACTGTTGCCGGGCCGGTTAAAGAAGCATCAGCAATAAAGCGGGTGGGCCTAAAATTACTGGAAGTGAAATATTCCGTTGATAAACCTATAAGAATTCCGGCTATCAAGCCGGCGATTACTGACCAGTAAACTCCGATGTGTTCACAGCCTAAAGTATATTTTATGAGAAAGAAAGAGAATCCGGCGATTAATATAGCGCTAAAGAATACCCCTTTTCTTAACGCTGCCAATAAAATATTCTGGCTTGCCTCTTCACTGCTCTTTACAAAAAATGTTCCGATTATGGAGGCAAATACGCCCACTGCCGCCATTACCATAGGGACAGTAACCCCGGCGACGCCTAAGCCTGCTGCCACGCCTAAAGCTGCTGTAGCCACAATTGAACCTACGTATGATTCGTAAAGGTCTGCACCCATGCCGGCAACATCGCCGACATTATCACCGACATTATCCGCAATTACCGCCGGATTGCGCGGGTCATCCTCGGGAATGCCGGCCTCCACTTTGCCTACTAAATCCGCGCCTACGTCTGCGGCCTTGGTAAAAATTCCTCCGCCTACGCGCGCAAAGAACGCCTGGGAACTGGCACCCATGCCAAAACATAACATCGTAGATGTGATCGCGGTAACCTTATCCGTTCCGATTGGGATAGCATGCGCAGAATAATACCAATCCAAGAAATAATACCAAATGCTTAGATCTAATAGTCCCAGGCCGACTACTACCATGCCCATTACTGCACCACTTGAAAAAGCAACGCGCAATCCGGCATTCAGGCTTTTAGTGGCTGCGGCGGTAGTGCGGTTTGAAGCTTGTGTTGCCACAGTCATTCCGATAAACCCGGCAAGACCTGAGAAAAATCCGCCGGTTAAAAAAGCAAAAGGCACAAAAATGACCAGGTAATCTTTAAAAGCTAAAAACAATAAAATGAAAAAAACAACTAAAAAGAATATTGCCACTCCCAGATACTGCCTCTTCAGATATGCCTTTGCCCCGACTCTTACTGCTTCGGCAATCTGGCGCATCTTTTCATTGCCCTGGTCTTTTCTTAGAATATAAATTACTAAATATGCAGCGAACATCAGCGCTGCTATTGAACCAACCGGTGCCAACCACAGCAGATCAACCCTTGCCATCAACCCTCCTTGGGGACATTTCTACCCTTTATAAGTTATTGACAGAATTCTTCCCTAATTTTTTATACAGCTCAAGCGGAATAGATATAGGTTTTAAATCTTTATCTACGCAGGCCATAATTGTCTTAGCATTAGAAATAATTTGCCCGTTTTGATTTTTTATCTCGTATTCAAATTCAATTCTTACTTTAGAAAGCGCTGCAAGTTTTGTATCGATATTAAGTAAATCTCCATAAAAAGCCGGCCGTTTATAATCTATTTCCTGCCGCGCGACTACAAATAGGATTCCTTGAGCTGTTAACTCCTTAACAAAAATTTCCTTAGATTCAAAAAATTCAGTGCGCGCCTCTTCTAAAAATTTTAAATAATTAGCATAATAAACTACTTTGCCACAATCAGTATGATGATAATATATCCTTACCTTCATTGGGGGGGACGTTTCTATCTGTTATAACTTATTATTATATAAAGAGTTATATAACTGCTGAAACTAAAAAATCTATTTTAAGCTAAGGTCATATTTGTTAATCTAATGGCTTTGTAACCTTTTATATATCAATAGGTAGCATTAAAGGGAAACGTCCCCTATTTTGTCGAAGGCGTTCAGGGCGCTGTCGAAATCAAAACCGTCGCGGAAATCTTGGCGTGAGTCCTCTTCGGTCTTATGCAATAAGCCGGAATCAACCATATTAAAGACAATCTCCCCAAAATCTTCTGTACTTTTTATGCCCCAATGATTAAAAACCGTCTTAGTCATAGGGCCGTATTGCTCTAAACCAAATGCCCTGATTCCCTTCAATAACTCCCGGCCATTAACATGACCCTGGCGCTTAAACCTTTTCTGAGTATACCAAAGCGCCTGCATCACAAAAATATAAGCATCTGTTTTATAACGCGGGTCGCTCTCGACGATTCTCTCCACTTTTTCGCGAAAATCAGTAAGCATAATTTTTACTTCTCCTGCCAAAATTTTATTTTGTTTGTGCCGCGGTCAAAAACAATAACGTAATCCTTTACAGGCCTTCCTACAAATTCAGTCTCAACTTCTAACCTCAGATTCTTTGCCTCAACACAAAGTAAATTCTGCTCCTTTAACCTGGCAATCTGCTCTTCATGCGCAACCGTGATAAGTCCGTATAATTTTAAATTATCTATTATAGTAGCGACACTTTCAAATACATTATCATCTTCGGTGGCCTCTTCGTAATCATTGCCTTTTCTGTAACTTAATATTATATCAATAAATTGGCTGTCTAACCCCAAAATTTCAAGCACTGCTGCCGATGCGGTATTAATATTTACCCGTCCCTGGCTATGCGTAGTTATTAAATCTTTTATCTTTAAAAAAATTTCTTCGCTTATCCCCTCAACCAAAAGCAATTCTTCTTTTATCTTAAAAGGCTTTAGGGTGAATTGCGAAATTTGCGTTGCTAAATCTAAATCGATACCCGGTAAATTTGCCAAAATATCGACGGGAGCATTATTTATGTCAATAAAACTTGCTTCGTCAATAAGATTCAGTTTGACAGTAGCATCTTCTAAATCATAATTACGCGCTTTCCCTAGCTCGTAAAGTGTATCGTAATTCGGAGTCTTATCGTTTTCGAATTCTACTTTTACCCTAGCAACTGCTGCCTTAGCCAGATAAAGAGAAATTAAATTATTATTTAAAAATTTGACCAGGTTTATTTCAGCAGAGACACGACTGCTAATCCCTATAGCCATAATACTTAGAATAACCAGAGTCCACAAAGAAACAAAAAGTATTGATGCCTGATTACGAAATAGGAATCCTGATCGTTTTGGAAAAAGTTTCCTCATTTACTGTTAAGTCAATTTTTACTATTTTAGGTATACCTTCTTTTGCTTCCCAGGTGTCTTTCCAGGAATACCGCAACTTACCTTCTTCTAAATAAGCAAAAGAAAAATCAAAATCTTCCACATCTAGAAGCACTACTCTGACCTGTGTATCCTTTTCTTCAGCTTCGTCTAGAATATCTTCAAAATCTTCGCTAGCACGATAAATGTTGTCCTGGGCGAAAGAATAACTAACCTTTATTATTTTGTCCTGCGGGGTCAAGGTCGGAAATGATATCTCACTGTTTTCTGCGCTAAAGCCGATTTGAGAAATATCCAAACATTGACGCAACTCTATGGACATTTTTTCTAAAACCAATAAAACCTTTCTTTTGGCAAAAGATGCATCCTGGATTCTTGCCCATATCCTCATCCCTGATGCAAAGGTAGAAAAAACTGCTACTCCCAGCACCGAAAAAAGAGCCACCACTATTAATAATTCCACAAAAGTAAAACTCCTCTTTCTTTTAAACAT
>QNCD01000056.1 GCA_003644385.1 Candidatus Omnitrophota bacterium | reverse complement strand
GAAAATAAAATGAGGAAAAAGATGAAAAGGAAAGATTACAGCAAAAGCGATGTAGAAAAAATTATACTCCTTGGTAAGCAAAAAGGCTTTCTTACATACGAGGAAGTCAATAATATGCTTCCGGAAAATCTTTCTTCTTCTGAGGATATCGATAAAATACTTGATATTTTGTGCAATGAAGATATCCGGGTTATTGACTCAGGGGCAGCCAAAGAATCCGCCAAAGAAGCAAACAAGGTTAAGGAAGGATTATTGCAGGAACAGTTAAAGATGCAGGAGAGGCTTCTTCCTTTAGATGATCCGGTAAAGATGTATCTTAAACAGATGGGTTCTATTTCTTTGCTCTCTAGGGAACACGAAATAGAGTTAGCCAAAAAAATCGAAGAGGCAGAGGAAAAGTTTAAGCGGGCAATGCTTACCACTAAATTCGGCCGCTGGCAGATTCTCTGTGTAGCAAGAGATATTCTGACAGAAAGGGCGAATTTAGAGGAAGTGGTGAAAGAAGGAGTCAAGATAAAGAAGGGATTTATTCAAAAGAGGGTCAAGAGGATTATACAAAAGTTCCGGGCTACTAAAAGCTTGAATAAGAGAATTGAATTGTTGCTTGAGCTTAATATTACCACTTCTATAATAGAGGATATAGTACGCAAACTCGCCAGAATGGTGAGGGAGTTGGATAATATTGAGCGCAGGAAATTAGGCCGCCTGAAAGCTCGGCTGAAGCCCTCCCAGTTAAGGGCGCGCAAGCGCGAATTATTAAGGCAGATCCGCGAGAAATATCCGGTGATAAAAGAGCGCATGAAATTCATAAATTATACTCATATGCGTTTTAATCGCGCCAAAAAGGAATTAGTTGAGGCAAATTTAAGGCTGGTAGTAAGCATAGCTAAAAAATACACCAACCGCGGTTTGTCTTTTCTGGATTTGATCCAGGAAGGAAATATAGGCCTGATGCGGGCTGTGGAAAAATTCGAATATAAAAGAGGCTATAAATTTTCTACATACGCTACCTGGTGGATCCGCCAGGCAATCACTCGTTCTATTGCAGATCAGGCGCGCACCATCAGGATTCCCGTGCATATGACCGAAACAATCAATAAAATAATCCGCATCTCGCGCCTTTTTGTCCAGGAGAATGGCAGGGAGCCTACGCCTGAGGAGATCGCCTATAAAATGAGATTGCCTCAGGAGAAGGTTAAGGTTATTTTAAAGATTGCCCAGGAGCCTATATCCCTGCAGATGCCGATAGGCGATGAGGGTGATACTCATTTCGGTGATTTTATCCAGGATAAAAAAGCAGTGTCGCCTGCCAACGCTACTGTCAGGGCAATGCTTAAAGAAGAAATGGGCTCTATATTGAGTACGCTTACAGAAAAAGAAAGAAGAATCTTACAGCTGCGTTTCGGCATAAGCGACGGCTCTGCGCATACGTTGGAAGAAGTGGGCAATATCTTTAAAGTGACCCGCGAGAGAGTACGCCAGATTGAAGCCAAGGCTTTAAAGAAACTTAGGCACCCCACACGCTCAAGGAGATTGCGTAGCTTTCTGGATGTGACCGTAGCTCATCAAAGAGAATAAAAAGAGGGAAAAACTAAAGCGGCTTTTTGGCTGCTTTTCCTGTCTAAATTTCCCTTGCCAAAATCCTTATAAAATAGTATCATAAAGTGTTATATTCTAACACTTATAGGCCTTGAAGGAATACTTTTTCACCATAGGGCTTTAATCAAAATGTAAAACGGGCCCATAGCTCAGCGGTAGAGCAGGTGACTCATAATCACTTGGCCGGAGGTTCGATCCCTCCTGGGCCCAGTTTTGAAAATTTTGTTGGGGCGCATGGCTCAGTTGGTTAGAGCGCCACACTCACATTGTGGAGATCATAGGTTCGAATCCTATTGCGCCCACGGGTTTAATTTCAGAAAAGGAAGAAAAAATTGCCGGTATCCAACTTAAAATCGCAATTAGATGCTTTAATTAAATTGCAGGAGATAGATACCCAGATTTACGCTTTAAAAGAGGAGAAAGAGGCCAAGCCCCAGGAGATTGTAGCGCTAGAGGCAGCTCTGGAAAGTAAAAAACAGAACATGGCGGACCTGGAGAAAAAATCGCTGGACCTGCAGAAGCAGAGAAAGGAAAAAGAATTAGAATTAGCTTCAAAAGAAGAAGAGGTTAAGAAGCTAGAGGGGCAGCTTTATAAGCTTAAGACCAATAAAGAGTATCAGGCGATGCTGCAGCAGATCGAAGAGGTAAAAGCAGATTCTTCAAGAATAGAAGATGGTATTTTAGAGTTATTTGATCAGGCTGATGAAGTAAAAAATGAAATAGCTCAAGAAAAGACCAGGTTAGGCGAGGAAGAAAATAAAACCAACCAGCAAAAGAAACAGATAGATGATAGAGTCAAAGAGATTGATGAACGCCTTGCACAATTAGATGCCGGAAGAAAAAGAATTATTCCGGAAATAGAAGAGAATATATTCTCCCAATATGAACGTATATTACATAGCAGGGATGGATTGGCAATAGTCAAAGTTAAAGCTAACTCCTGCGCCGGATGCAATATGTTCGTTCCTCCTCAGGTAATAAATCTGATAAAGATGTATGAGCGCATTATTACCTGCGAAGTTTGTAACAGGATATTGTATATAGACGAAGCTGATTCTTAAATAAGGGCTGATATTTAACTGATGAAAGAAATAGAGATTTTTATAGACGGCGCTTCTAAAGGCAACCCCGGGCCAAGCGGGATAGGCGCGGTTATTTGCCAAAACGGCCAAACTATTAAAAACCTTTCGCATTATATCGGCATCAACACAAATAATGTTGCCGAATATTCTGCTTTGATTTACGGTCTGCAGGAGGCTTTGATACAGAGGGCCGATAGGATAAAAGTAAATACCGATAGTCAGCTTTTATACCGACAGATAAAAAAAATTTATAAGATAAAAAGCGAAAAGATAGCAGGACTTTATAACCAAGCGATGCATCTCTTATCCGCTTTCAAGGAAGCGGAATTTGTGAATATTCCGCGGGAAGAAAACCGTGGTGCGGATAAATTAGCAACATCTGCGATAAAAGAAGCGCTTAAAAAAGATAGTTTTTTGAAAATCAGGGGTGAGGCAGAGGATAGTTACCCCCACAGCAATTGGTGAATAGCCATTGCTATAGTCCAATTGGTGTGGGGGAGGAAAGTCCGGGCTCCTTTAGGGTCCCGTAGTGGGTAATGCCCATCCCCCCATAGCAATTGGTAAATAGCCATTGCTATAGTCAATTTGGTGTGGGGGCGGATTAGAGCTACAGAGACGAGCCTCGCTGATTTATTTTAACTGGCGGGAGGTGAAACGTCGCAATCTCTACGGGGAGCAAGGCCAAATAGAGAAGAGGGACGGACCCGTCCCGTATGATTCCAGGTAGGCTGCTTGAATCCGGCGGCAACGCCGGAGCTTAGAGAAATGACTATCTAACGGCGCAAATTCGCCAACATACAGAACCCGGCTTATTCTGCTTCGCCCCTAATAACGAAAAATGCAAAGCGCAAAAGTCAAAACTGCAACGTAAAATTTAGAATATTTTTAGCTTTGAGTTTCAGTTTGGTGTTTTTATCTTTGCGTTTTGCGCTAAAACATTATATCAGGAGGAAAAAATGTCAGGGCATTCAAAATGGAAAACAAATAAGGCTAAAAAGACAGCTGCCGATGCTAAAAAAGGAGCCGCATACACCAAGATTATAAAAGAAATTACTGTTGCTGCCAGAGAGGGTGGAGGTAATCCCGACACAAATACTAAACTGCGTTCGGCAATTGCCAGGGCTAAAGAAGCTAACATGCCTTCTGATAATGTAAAAACAGCAATATTGCGCGGTACCGGAGAATTACCCGGCGTAACTTATGAGTCTGTTACCTATGAGGCTTACGGCCCGGCAGGGGTAGCGATTTTAATCGAAGCGCTTACCGATAACAAGAACCGCACTACAGCGGAATTACGCAATATTCTTTCCAAAAGAGGCGGCAGTATGGCCGGCGGAGGGTCGGTAGCCTGGATGTTTAGCAAAAAAGGTTACATACTTATAGATAAAACGCAGATCCAGGAGGATGAACTCATGGATATTGTTTTAGAGGCAGGAGCAGAAGATATCAAGACAGACGACAAAAATTATGAAATAACAACTTCAGTGCAGGATTTTGAAAACGTAAAACAGGCCCTTACTGATAAAGGATTGACTTTGCAGACAGCAGAATTAACCATGATTCCTTCTTCGACAATCAAGTTGAAGGAAAACGATGCAAAACAAATATTGACTTTAGTTGACGGCCTGGAGGAGCACGATGATGTGCAGCAAGTATACGCTAATTTCGATATACCTGACGAGATTCTCGAACAGATCTCCTCTTCTTCATAGGTAATTTTTTGATATGAGAATATTAGGCGTTGATCCGGCTTTAACCAGAACAGGTTACGGAGTAGTCGATTTTAAGAAAAATAAATTATCTTTTTTGGAAGCCGGGGTAGTAACTACTTCTTCGCGTCAGGCTATCGCAGAGAGGCTGGATAAGATACATGCGGCAGTAATGAGGCTGGCATCCCGCACTAAGCCGGACGTAATAGTTATAGAAAAGCTCTTTGCGCATTACCGGCATCCTACTACCGCTTATCTTTTAGGCCAGGCAAGAGGAGTGATTTGCCTGGTGTGTGCCGAGAAAAACATTCCTTTAATTGAGTATGCAGCCACACGGGTTAAAAAAGCAGTTGTGGGCAGGGGGTTAGGTTCCAAGCTGCAGGTCCAGAGAATGGTAGCGAACATCCTGAATTTAAATAAATTACCAAAATATACTGACGTAACTGATGCTTTGGCTCTGGCAATCACTCATAGTTATGATGTCGGCTTAAGGGAGCGGAAGTTGAATTTTAATCAGAAGGTTTATTGATAAGAATAGAATATGATTGCGCGCATTTCGGGTGAGATTATTGAGCAGAAAGCAGGGCACCTGTTAATTGATATTAACGGCATTGCCTACAAGGTTTTAATTCCTTTAACGGTTACCGAGCGGCTAAAGGAGAATATCGGTAAAGATAACAAGGTAAGCCTAGTTACTTATCATTATTTTACTGCTGACCCTTCTAAAAGCATGCCGGTATTAATCGGTTTTTTAAACGAAGTGGAAAAGGAATTTTTTGAGGCGTTTATAACTGTTTCTGGGATCGGGCCGCGGGCAGCGCTTAAAGCTCTGGATAAGCCTATTTCTCTAATAGTGCGGGCGATCGACGAAGCGGATATAAAATTTTTGCAGTCTCTGCCCGGTATCGGCCAGCAGAAAGCCAGGGAGATTGTGGCTAAGCTGCAGAATAAATTAGGTAAATTCGGGCTTATTCAGGATAGTAAAATAAAAGCTCAACCAAAGACCAGCGACATAGAAGAAGAGGCGCTGGCTGTGCTGGTTCAGTTAGAATATAGAAAAAACGAAGCCCAGGCAATGATAAAAAAGGCGCTTGAGAGCGGAAGAGGCATAAAGACAACCGAGGAATTATTAAATGAAGTTTATAAACAGAGAAAGATAGCAAACTAAATTTTATAGGCAAAAAGAATGTCGGAGAATAATATAAAAGCAGTGATTGAAGCTTTATTGTTTGCAAGTGAAAAACCTTTAACGCTTGAACAGATAAGAGGTATTTTGGATAATCTGAGTAACGAAGAAATCCGTGTTAACTTAGACCAATTAAAGCAGGATTACGAAGAACTCAATCGCGGCATAAGGCTTATCGAGGTAGCAGGAGGATTCCGTCTGGTAACAGCCCCTGTATTTGTATCTTTTCTTAAGAAATTATATAAACAGCGTCAGGTTGAAAAGTTATCGCGGCCGGCCCTGGAAACACTGGCTATCATTGCTTATAAACAACCGGTTACTAGGTTTCAGATTGAGACAATAAGGAGGGTAAATGTCGACGGGATAATGAAGACTCTTATGGATAGGGGCTTGCTGCGGGTTACCGGAAGGAAAAAAGCTCCGGGAAGGCCTAAGGTTTATGGCACTAGCCGGCAGTTTCTTGAGTACTTCGGTTTAAAATCGCTGGAGGAATTGCCGAAAGTAGAAGATTTTCTAAAGGAGCAGTTAAAAAATGAAAATAATAAAGAAGGATTACAGCTACAACCACAGGCTATTAATGAGGAGGTAGGTGGTAATGAAGGCAATACAGAAGCTGCGCAGTCAGATTAATGCCGTAGATAAAAATATCGTAAGGCTTTTAAACCAGCGCGCAAAAATAAGTATTAATATTTCGAAATTAAAAAGGAGAAGCGGAAAGAGTGTTTATTCCCCTGACCGGGAAAGGCAGGTTTTAAGGAGTTTGGCCTTAGGGAACAAAGGCCCTCTTTCCCGTTCGTCACTAGAGGCGGTCTACCGCGAGATTATGTCCTGCAGCCTTTCATTAGAAACCCCGCTTAAAATTGCTTACCTGGGGCCTGAGGCTACTTTTACACAGTTAGCGGCAATAAAAAGATTCGGCAGCCAGGTAGAATATCTTGCCTGTAACAGCATTTCCGATGTTTTCCTGGAGGTTGAGAGGGGTCATGCCGATTATGGAGTCGTGCCGATAGAAAATTCTATTGAAGGGGCAGTCAGCCATACTCTGGATATGCTTGTTGATTCAGAGTTAAAAATTTGCGCCCAGATAATCCTGGATGTTTCGCATAATCTGCTGGCAAATTGCCCTAAAAATAAGATTAAGCGTATATATTCCAATCCTCAGGTCTTCGGCCAGTGCCGGATATGGCTTCAAGAGAATTTAGCCGGCGTTGAAATAATCGAAGTCTCAAGCACTACGCGTGCCGCTCAAATAGCAGCCAAAGAAAAATACAGCGCTTGTATCGCCTCATTATTAGCAGCCAAAGTTTATAAGCTAAAAGTCGTGGCTAAAGATATAGAGGATTCTCCGCACAATATCACGCGGTTTCTAGTTATCGGCAAAGCTGATGTCGGGCCTACTTCCCAGGACAGGACCTCAATTATGTTTTCCATAAAAGATCAAGTGGGCGCATTACATGATATGCTTTTGCCTTTTAAAAAATATAAAATCAATCTTACCAAGATTGAATCCCGGCCCTCCAAGAGAAAGGCCTGGGATTATTATTTCTTTGTGGATTTAGACGGCCATCAGGGAATGCCTAAAGTCAAAAAGGCCCTTTCGGAATTAGAGGATAAATGCAAATTCTTAAAAGTTTTAGGTTCATATCCGATCGGGGAATAGAAGGTTGGAGGTTATGGAAAATTTAGTCAGAAGGAATATAAAAGAGTTAACTCCTTATATGCCGGGTAAACCCATAGAGGAGACCAGGAGAGAACTGGGTTTAAAAGAAGTGATCAAGCTGGCTTCTAATGAAAACCCTCTTGGGGCTTCGCCAAAGGCCTGTCAGGCAATTAAAAAAGCGGCTTCTTCTGTTAACCGTTATCCGGATAGCAGCAGTTTTTATTTGAAAAGAAAAATTGCCGATTCATTGCTGCTAAGTCCGGATACCCTTGTTTTGGGTAACGGCTCTGATGAGCTAATCGAGGTGATTTTAAAGACCTTTACGGAAGAAGACGATAATATCGTAACTTCACAAGCCAGTTTTCTGGAATATGAGATCATTTCTGAAATTTGTGCACGCAAGTTAAAGAAAGCTCCTTTAAAGGATTTTCGTTATGACCTCAAGGCCATCAGGGGCTTGATTGATGAAAAGACAAAGGTTGTCTTTGTAGCTAACCCCAATAACCCTACCGGAACTTATGTCAATAGAAACGAAATTGAAGAATTTCTAAGCGGCTTGCCCGAAGGAGTAATACTGGTGCTTGATGAGGCATACGATACTTTTATTGATGTCGAAGACTTTCCCCGCGGGTTGGATTATATCTTTAAGAAAAACGTAATTGTGCTGAAGACTTTTTCCAAGGCATACGGTCTGGCCGGGCTTCGCGTTGGTTATGCCGTATTGCGCCCTGAAGCTGCCAGGTATATGGAAAAAGCAAGGCAGCCTTTTAATGTTAATCTTTTAGCACAGCAGGCTGCATTCGCGGCTTTAGACGACCGGAAATTCCTTAATAAAACCAGAGAAGCAGTACTTAAGGGTAAAGAATATCTTTATACACAGCTAAAAAAACTTAATATTGATTTTGTGCCATCGGTAGCTAATTTTATACTCGTTGATATTAAAAAAGATTGTCTCGAATTTTTTAAAGAAATGCTTAAGTACGGGGTAATCGTCAGGGATATGAGCCAATACGGCTTAAATAATTTTATCCGGGTTACTATCGGAACCGCTAGAGAAAACAAAAGGTTTATAGAGGTCCTCAAGAAAATATTATAAAAAGAAAAAGAGCTTGGGAGGGTTTAGATGATTATAGTCTTAAAGCCGGGAACTACCGACGAGCAGGTAAATCATATTATTCAAAAGGTAGAGAAGCTTGGTTTGACGCCTCATGTTTCTAAAGGGACAGAGAGGACGATTATCGGGGTAATCGGGCCTGAAGATATCTTAAGGGTAACACCTCTTGAGGTATTTGCGGGTGTCGAAAAAGTATTGCCGGTTTTAGCCCCCTATAGGCTGGTTTCGCGTGAATTCCAGGCTGAGGATTCGGTGATTGATTTAGGAAAAGGGGTAAAAATCGGAGGCAAAAAAATAGTGATTATGGCCGGCCCTTGCGCAGTAGAGAATATTGATACCCTGGAAGATATTGCTAAAAAGATTAAAGATGCCGGAGCAACGGTTTTGCGAGGAGGGGCTTTTAAGCCGCGCACTTCTCCTTACAGTTTTCAGGGATTAGGCGAGGAGGGTTTAAAATATTTGAATGAAGCCGGCAAAAAGTTTAATTTAATTACCGTCAGCGAAGTAATGGATCCGCGCGATGTAGAATTAGTGGCAAAGTACATCGATGTTTTACAAATCGGCGCGCGCAATATGCAGAATTTTAACCTCCTAAAAGAAGTAGGAATGACAAAAAAAGCGGTTTTATTAAAAAGGGGCATGTCTTCGACTATAAAAGAGTGGTTGATGTCTGCGGAATATATTCTATCCGGAGGGAATTTCAACGTTATTTTATGCGAGAGAGGAATAAGGACATTTGAGGATTTTACCCGCAATACCCTGGATATAAGCGCGGTGGCAGTGGTAAAACAGCTTTCGCATTTACCGGTAATTATTGATCCAAGCCATGCCGCAGGCAAATGGGGGTTAGTACCTTCGCTTTCCAAGGCTGCGGTTGCTGCCGGAGCTGATGGCTTGATTATTGAGGTACATACTCATCCAGAAGATGCGGCATCTGACGGGGCGCAGTCATTAGTGCCCTCTAATTTTTCTCAGCTTATGCAGGATTTAGGCTCATTAGCCAAGGCAGTGGGTAGAGTGATTTAAGAGGTAGATAAATATGAGAGTATTTAATAAAGTTGCAATCGTAGGGGTAGGGTTAATCGGAGGTTCACTTGCGTTAGTGTTGAAAAAAAAGCGGCTTGCAGCCGAAGTGTTAGGCGTGAGCCGCCGTAAAAAAAGCATAGAGACAGCTAAGAAAATGCAGGCTATTGATCGAGGCTCGCAGAGCCTTGATCTTATAAAACAGGCAGATTTAGTAGTTTTAGCATTGCCGATAGATAAGATTTTAGATTCTGCCGAACAAATCGCTAAATTAGTTAAGCCCGGTTGTGTTGTTACCGACGTGGGGAGCACAAAGAAAGAAATCGTCAATAAATTAGAACGATTTTTTCCTAATTATATCGGCAGCCATCCTTTAGCCGGTTCGGAAAAGAAGGGAGTATTTTTTGCAAATCAGGATTTGTTCAAAGATTCTTTATGCATCCTCACGCCGACAAAG
>QNCD01000055.1 GCA_003644385.1 Candidatus Omnitrophota bacterium | reverse complement strand
GTTCGGCTTAACCGAAATTCAGGCTCAGGCAATCTTAGAGATGCAGCTGCAGAGGCTTACCGCGCTTGAGCGAAGCAAGATAGAGGCAGAGTATTTAGAATTGATTAAAAAGATACAGATGTACAAGTCCATCCTTGCCTCGGAGAAAAAGATTGACGAGATTATCAAGGAGGAATGCCGGGAGCTTAAGAAAAAATATGCTGACCAGAGGCGAACCCAGATAGTTGCGGAGGTTGAGGAGATTGAATTAGAGGATTTAATTGCCGAGGAGGATATGGTTATTACCATATCGCACCTGGGTTACATCAAGCGGCTTTCGGTAAGCAGTTATCGCAAACAGCGTCGGGGCGGCAGAGGCGTAACCGGAATCCAGATAAGAGAAGAGGATTTCGTTAAGCATTTATTTGTTGCCTCGAGCAAAGACTGCCTTTTAATCTTTACCAATAAGGGTAAGGCATATTGGCTGAAGGTCTATGAGATACCCGAAAGTTCTCGTTCTGCCAAAGGAAAGGCGATAGTGAATCTGCTCGCATTAAGTTCCGGCGAAACAATCAGCTCAGTAGTCGCGGTTAAGGAATTCAGCGAAGATAGCTATCTTTTAATGTGTACCAAATACGGATTGGTGAAGAAAACGAAACTGTCTTGCTTTAGCAACCCTCGCAAAGCAGGCATTGTGGCAATCGGGCTGAAAAAGGATGATTATCTGGTAGGCGCAGGTCTTACCGACGGAAAGCAGCGCATTCTCCTTGCAACCCGCAAGGGCAAAGCTTTATGCTTTGAGGAAAGACAAATTCGGGATATGGGCCGGGCGGCGTGCGGCGTCCGGGGGATAAAATTAGAGAAGAAAGATGAGATTGTTGGGATGGAGGTTATTCCCTCAGAGGCGGATAAGATGAAACTTACCTTGCTTACGGTAACCAGCGGCGGATTTGCCAAACGCACGCCCTTTTCCGAATATCGCTTGCAATCCCGCGGCGGAAAGGGTATTATTAATATAAAGGTTACTTCCCGTAACGGCGATGTCGCCGGTATCGCCTCGGTTAACAACGAGGACGAGATTATGGCTATAACTCAAAAAGGAATGATTGTGCGCTGTTCGGTGAAAGACATCCGTCAAACCGGACGCAACACCCAGGGCGTGCGCTTAATTAGCTTAGATAAAGAGGACAAAGTAACCTGCCTGGCCAAAGTCGTAGCCAAAGAAGAATAGAAGATACCGACCCCATCGTCTAACCTGGTTAGGACAAGAGCTTTTCAAGCTCTCGATACGGGTTCAAATCCCGTTGGGGTCGCTTACAATTCAGATGCTCTTGTAACCCGAGCAGCGACATAGGGTTATATAAACGAAGGGAAGCCGGAATGCTTCAAAAAAGAGGCATTTCAGCTTCCCTGTTTTATTTGGGGCCACCATATCCTTATATTACTGGGCTAAGAAATTTCGGTAGACCATATATTCAAAACATATCCATTATAGCAAAGAGGAAAACTGTTTTCTTCTAATTTTTTGTGGAACCAAATATGCTTGGAGGTGGTAGATTTGGGCTCGTGGCGATTTTACTTTGATTTTCCAATTGAAAAGCTGAAAAATAAATAAGTTTGGAAGGCCTTAAAATAATTGACCTCCCGACCTAAACCTTTCGGTTGATCCCGAGGGATTTTTCAGCCGGGAGGCACCTTTTAAATCTACCAATACAATAATAGAACATAATTCGCCTGATGTCAAGTATTTTCAAAAAAGATAAGTAATTTCGTTAAATTTTTGTGAGATTCTTCCACTTTCGGTTCATGCAGAATAAATTAATACCGCGCCTCAAAATAATCCTTTTGTTTTCGCTAAAGCACCGACCTCATATCCCGGTATTCAACGATAAGCCGCCATAGTAAGATAAAAGCTTAAGAGCAACTAGAAAAAGATTTGCCAACAAAAAGAGGAGTGTTATAATACATTATATCGCGAACATATTTAAAACCAAGAGGTTATGTTATGACTGGCAGCACTTGCACTGCTGAAGAAATCGTAAGATACTTGCGAGTCGACCCCTATACAGTTAAAAGATTAGCCCGGGCCGGTAAAATCCCGGGCTTTAAAGTTGGTGGGCAGTGGAGAGCTAATGTTAATAACTAATAAATTTGATATTGTCAAGAGTACCTTCTTTTTGGAAGCAAAAGAGGATATAAATCTTCCTCCATATAGCGGAATACATAGAATCAAAAGAAAATAGAAATAGCTCTCGATTTTAAAAAATGCGGACTGGTTTCTGGGCGAGATTATTTAATTGGCTATTTAGGGAAGGGGAGGCTTCGGAGACCCTCAAAGGTGAGGAGGATTTCGGGGATACCGAAGAATTTCGTTGCGAATCTTGTAATAGGAGAATCTCTGAAGAGGAGTATGAGGAACACGGTGGCTTATGCCGATATTGTAGAGGTATGCCGACCCAGCGAGGCTTTCCCTCGCCACCGGGTTTTCCAAAGATGTAATTTAAAGTTAGCTCAGCGCCTACTTTATCGCAAGTACTGTTAAGGAACTTAAATATCTTGACATCTTTGTTAGCGAAAGTATATTATTGTTAAATATTGTTAATGTTATAAATGGACAAGGCAGACAATGAAAGATAAACCGATAATGAGCCTAAAAGAGGTAGCCCAATACTTAGGCGTGAGCCAGATGAGTATCTATCGCTACATTAAACAGGGCAAAATCCCCGCTTCACGCGTAGGAAAGTTTTGGCGTTTTAGGAAAGAAAGAATCGATGAGTGGCTTAAGAAGCAGGAGAACGTAAAATAACCAAGATGTCAAAGAGCATTCTGATAATCGATGATGATAAACTAATTCTTATGACCTTAAAAAGGCTTCTTACAAAGGAGGGATATAAGGTAACCACTGCCTTAAGCGGCCTTTGGGCGCTAAAGAAAATAGAAGAAGGCGGCTTTGACTTGATTATCTCAGACATTAAGATGCCCGAAATGGACGGCATAGAGACAGTAAAGAAAATCAGAGAGTATCTATCCCAGAACAACAAAAAGCCCATCCCTGAAATCTTTATTACTGCCTATGCAAAAGAGGATATATACCAGAAGGCCCTGGAATTAAACGCAGCTGGTTACATAGAAAAGCCATTTGATATAAAATCACTATTACATACCGTAAGGGAAGCTATGGAGAAACAAGTTCATTATGATTGAGAGAATACAGGATGATTAACAATATCTTAATTATTGATGATGAGGAGTTGGTTACAAAAAGCCTGTTGAAATTATTAAAAGGCAAAGGGTATACTGCAGTCATAGCAAGAAGCGGGCAAGAGGCCATAGAGAAGGTTAAAGAAACAGACTTTGCTCTTATTATTTGTGATGTACGGATGCCTGGGATGGATGGTATTGAAACTATTAAGCGTATTCGCGCTTATCTGGAGAAATCAAATAAAAAACAAATCCCGGAAGTTTTAATCACCGGTTACACCGATGTTGAAAAATACGAAGCAGCAATGGACTTAGAGGTAGCGGATTATTTATACAAGCCTTTTGACAACATTGAATTTCTGCGAATAGTTAAAAAAACTATTAGCTGACATTATGAAAAAATTTACCCTTTTAGTCGATGGACAGGATTTAGATACCGGGATATACGAATATTTTCCTTACGCTGATAAAGTAATAAGTGATTTTAAAACAACCTTTAGAATCCTGACACAACTTAAATTGGGGAGGCTTCGGGAAGACTCCAGCGAAGCAAATAAATATATTTTTGCCAAGTATTGTGTGGCCAAAGAAGATACAAATTTAAATGCAATCGAGGCCGCATATAAAGCTTATAAAGAATTCCGAAAATTTCCACTTTCGACTCGTAAGAACATTTTGCGCGATATCCATAAGTCGCTCCTTGAGCATAAAGAGGAATTTTTAAAGATTTTGATTGCTGAGGGGCATCCTTTAAAGTTAGGAGAATGGGAATTTGCCGGGATGGAGGTTGGCAGCAGCTTTCAATCAATAGATTACTACTGCCAGATGATACAGAAGGAAATCAAAAAACACTCAAATGAAATTCTGTATTATGCACGAAAGCCTGATGGGGTTGTTTGTTTAAGCCCGCCCCGAAGCGCTGCAGCAAGTAACTCTTTTAATGCTATTTTGGCTTTTCTCGTTGGCAATGCTTTAATCATAAAGCCGCCGTTGAAGACGCCTGTTTCTACTCTTTTTGTTTGGAACAACATAGTTGGCAACGTCTTAAAAAAATACAATACTCCAGGCGGATTAGTAAATATTGTCGTAGGAAACTCAAAAAAGTTAATGGATGAATGGCTTAAGTCTTCTTTTGTGAATGATATCATTTTCTTTGGAGACAGCAAAAAGGGGATAGAAACGGGTATTCAAATATATAAGGCTAACAAAAAACCAATATTGGAGCTTTCAGGGAATGATATTCTCATAATTTGGAAAGATGCAGATTTAAATAAAGCGATGGATTCGTTAATTGAGGGATTTTTAGGCTCTACTCAGGTTTGTATGATGCCAAAAATTAGCTTAATTCACGAAAACGTATTCGATGGCTTTGAAAAGAGATTTACTGAAAAAGTAAAAGCGTTAAAAGTTGGCCTGCCTTCCGATGAAGAGACAATATTGAGTCCGGTTTCTAAAATCAGCGAATTCTTCTTATTTTTAGAAGATTCCTTGTCCAAGGGGGCTACTTTAGTCTGCGGCGGTAAAAGAATAAACCATCTTGGCAAGATAGACGAAGAAGGTCATTATATTCAGCCCACTTTAATTAAAATCGATGATGTTGAAAAAGCAAAAAATATGTTGTGCATAAATGAAGAGATTTTTTTTCCTTTAATTCCTTTAATAAAGGTAGCAGGCAGCGACGAAGAGATTTTCAATAAGATGGTTGAGATGGTAGACTCTCATAGCTATGGATTAAGGGTTTCTCTATGGATTTCCTCAGCAAAATTTATGAGAAAATTTGCTAAACAACTGGATAACTGCGGTATATTAAGAATAAACAGCAGACACGCCGGCTTTTCTTGTTATATCTCTACGCACGGCGGCACGAAAAAAAGTGGCGGTCCTTTCGGAGAAATGAATTATTTTTGGCAAAAGACTTCTCATCTGCAGGGGATCTGCAGAACCGTGCAGACTAAAAAATAGAAATGAAGTTACCGGAACTAGTTATCGGAGATTTAAAAATTGATATCCCAATTATTCAGGGAGGAATGGGCGTAAGGGTATCGACGGCTTCCTTAGCTTCAGCAGTATCCAATGAAGGCGCCTTAGGAGTTATAGCTAGCGTTGGATTAGGCGAAGAGAGCAAAGAAGATATGACCTATGAGGAAAGATCCAAGATAGCTTTTAGAGAAATGATAAGAGAAACCAAAAGACTAACCAATAGGAAATTCGGTGTAAATATAATGTATGCTTTGACCAATTACGATGATTTGGTAAATATTGCTGTTGAGGAAGAAGTAGGGGCGATTATAACAGGGGCAGGCCTACCACTTCATTTGCCGGCTTTAGTGAAGAATTCAATGCCTAAATTAATACCCATAGTTTCTTCTGCGCGCGCAGCGGAGATTATTCTACGGACCTGGTTTAAGCGCTATCAAAAACTGCCGGATGCTTTCATTGTAGAAGGGCCACTTGCCGGCGGTCATTTAGGGTTCAGCTATTCCGAGGCGATGGGGATTGAGCAAATTTTTCTTGAGGATATAGTCGGAGAAGTAGTAAACCTAGTTAAAGAATATAAAAGATCACAGAATAAGGAAATTCCCGTTATTGCCGCCGGAGGTATTTTCACCGGAGCGGATATTGCCCAAATGCTGAAATTAGGCGCCAGTGGAGTACAAATGGCTACCAGATTTGTTTGCACAAGCGAATGCGATGTTTCTGAAAAATATAAGGAAGCGTACCTTAAGTGTAAACAAGAAGATATCGTGGTAATTTTAAGCCCGGCAGGCATGCCGGCAAGAGTTATAAAAAATGAATTTGTAGAGAGAATACAAGCAGGGGAAAAAATGAAGTTTGAATGTCCATTTAAGTGTCTTAAATCCTGCGATCCTTATTCTGCCAACTATTGCATTGCTCAGGCATTAGTGAACGCATATCGTGGAAATTTAGATGAGGGATTTGCGATGTGCGGAGCTAATGCTTACCGTCTTAAAGAAATAGTTTCTGTTAAAGAACTAATATATGAACTTATTGAACAATCTATAAAAGAATTTTACAAGATTAAAAATAGCATCTCGAAGTAAAATGAATATATACGCCATTACTGCGCTAATTGGTTCTACTTCTTCTTTAATCCTGGGAATTTTCGTATGCTTTAAAAATAAAAATCGGCCGGTAAATAGGTATTTTGGTTTATTGAGTCTTTCTATTTTTATCTGGGTTTTCGGTTGTTTTATGGAAAGCTCGGTCACTACTCAGTCTTCAGCATTATTTTGGGATAAATTTCTTTACACAGGAGCCGCCTTTGCTCCTACACTTTTTTTACATTTTAGTTTGGTTTTTACGGAAAAGAAGAGGAAGAAAATACTCATAACTCTCTATTCGTTATCGATTATATTTTTATTTCTAAATCTCTTGCCGAATTTACGCCCGTTATTTATAGAAGATGTCCAACACAACTTTCCTTTCCGCTTTATTGCTGTCCCCGGCCCTATTTGGTATTTATATTTACTCTATTTTGCATTTTGTGGCCTATACCCTTTTTATATTTTGACTAAGACACTTAAAGAAGAAACCTCTGGACACAAGAGAGAACAATTAAAATATTTATTTTTGTCCCTTGCAGTAATCTTCATAGCGGCAAGTATGTATTTGTCTTTGGTTCTTACTATAGCTGCTCCGCCTATTGATAATCTTTTGGTTGCTGCCTTCAGTGCTATAACCGCATATGCTATTGTCAAGCATCGCCTCCTCGACATCAACATCGCCCTCACCCGCGCCGGTATTTTTGCTTTTGTTTATCTCTTGGTTTTAGGTATTCCTTTAGGATTAACCGGTTGGGGTAAATATTGGCTTCAAGGTTTATTTGGCTCAAATTGGTACTGGGCGCCCGTTGTATTGGCGATTATCCTTGCTACGGCCGGACCTTTTATCTATCAACGCCTTCGCCGGCGCGCCGAAGACGCAGTCCTTAAGGATCAGCGCAGGTATCAGAATATACTCAGGCAGCTCTCCGCTACAATGACTTTGATAAAGGACCTTGACCGGCTGCTTAAGATAATTGTCTACAGAACAGCCAGGGCAGTAAAGGTTAATTTTGCCTGCGTTTATCTTGCCGATGATGTCCAAAACAAGCTCGTGCAAAGGAATCCCTACACAAAAATCGGCTTTTTCCCGAATCTTCCTAAGGAACTTTCTTATAATTCAGGCGTAATTTCCTTTATCAAAGAAAAATATAATCCCATCTTTGCCGAGGAACTAACCGCAAGGATTAAGAAAGAATTTAACCTTAGGTCCGGGCTTATTGTTCCATCGTTTATGAGAGAGAAACTGCTGGGTTTTCTTCTGCTGGGTCCGAAATCATCGGGCGCTATTTATACTCAGGACGACGTTAATGCCTTTGAGGTCTTGGCTAATCAAGCGAGTCTTGCCATTGAGAACACCGAGTTCATTGCCGAATTTCAGAGAACCCAATCCCGACTCTTTGCTACCGAGCGTATGACCTCGCTGGGAACAATGGCAGGGGGGATGAGCCATCAACTAAACAATCGCTTTCACGCTATAATCATGGCTACCTCGGATACCATAGATACGCTAAAGCTCGTCAATCTGGAAAATGCATCCAAAGAAGAGCTAAAAGACTATCTTAAACAGATAACTCACGCGCTTACCCGTATACAGGAAAACGCCAAACTCGGCGGTAAGATTGTCAATAATTTCTTAAATTTCTCTCAACCCGACAGGATACAAAAAGAGGCAAAGAGCTTCTCTTTAAGAGAGCCCTTAGAACAAGCCATTGAGATGGTCAGGATAAAAACCAGCCTTTCCGAGGATATGATAGAAAGAGATATCCAGGAAGACCTGCCTCAGATTCAAGGCGATTTTGTTCTGCTACAGGATGTTTTCTTCAATTTAATTGATAACGCTACAGATGCCTTATCCAGAAAGGATAAAGCCATAAAGGACAAGGAGCTTCCCCGGCCTTCAGAGTATAAAGGCAAGATTGTAATTAGGATGTTTAAATCAGATTCTAACATAACAGTTCAGATCCGGGACAACGGCATTGGAATGCCTGAGGAGGTCCGAAAGCGCCTGTTTGTGCCATTTTTTACTACCAAAGCCACCTCTGCTAAGGGCACAGGTTTGGGATTGTTTGTCATCCAGAAGATAATTAATGTCCATCAGGGCCAAATACAGGTCTCAAGCGAATACGGCCAAGGCACAACGTTTACGATAAATCTTCCCATAAACAAATAAACCTGCCCACCCTTGCCTTCGCCCAATCTGCTTTCCACCGATATCCTTCACAGGCTAAGATAATATTTTACTTGCAGCCCATATCTGATATAATAACGGAAAATAAAGAATGTGTTTTGACAGAAGAAATTATTTATCAGAATTGAGAGAGACCCGTTGGGGTCGCTTTTATTTACTGGACTTTGTTAATTTTTCAGCTTTTTTGAACCGTACTGATTTTCTGAAATATATCTTGTGAATAAGTTTGGTGGGAAAATAACTTTTTCCCACTTGACATTTTCCCCACAATATGTTATACTTTGTGTGGAGGTGGTGAAGATGAAAACAACAGGAGAGATAATCAATATTATAAGTGAGAAATTTAAAGAAGTAGATGTTAAAACTGTGGATTCTAAAAATCGAATAAGTTTAGGCGAGAAAGTTCTAAGACTTTTTACGAAAGTCGATGCGTTTAAAGTATTTGTTGGGAAAGAGGGAGACATTTTATTGAGACCTATGGTAAATATTCCCAGCAGAGAAGCTTGGATTTATCAAAATCCCAAAGTCTTAAATCAAATTCGCCAAGGGCTAGCTGAAGCACAACAGGGAAAAACTGAAAAAGCCGAGGATTTAGACGACTTCCTTGAAGGTCTATGAAATTTACCCTTTCCTTTACGCCTACCGCCAAAAGTGCCTTAAAGGAACTGAAAGAAGACTCTGGCTTACAAAAGAGATATCAGGCTGTCAAAAAAGCATTAAAATTCCTAAGCGAAAATCCAAAGCACCCGAGCTTACAAACTCACAAATACTATTCAATTAAAGGCCCTAGCGGTGAACAAATTTTTGAAGCATATGCTGAAGATAAAACATCCGCTGCTTACAGAATATTTTTTTATTACGGTCCTTCCAGAGGGGTAATTACCATATTTGCAATCACTCCCCATCCTTAATAGATACAAACGCCATACCCCTATAGCTGATGAAAAATCTTGAATAGGGCGCTAGTGTGGAGTATAATGCTTCAAGGGAACCCTTGAAGTAAGTTCTAACTTTATCACATAAAGGTCGCTTAAATTTTTTCCTGTCCCAAAAAAAACAAGCGAATTGATGTAAGTTTCGAAAGGAGCGAAGAATGAGAAACCACATCGTTTTTTGGTTAATTCTCTTTGGTTTAATATTTACGATAGGTTGTGCCAAGGGTCCGTCAGAAACTACGGCTGTAAGAGTTAATGAATTCGTTATGTCCGCAGATGAGTTCCAAGAGCAATTTGACAATTCCGATTATCCCGCCAATAAAGAGGGGAAAGAAAAATTTTTAAAAGATTTAATTAGCCGCAAATTGTTACTCCAAGAAGCCGAACAGATGGGCTTAGATAAGGAGCCGGAATTTTTAAAAGAGGTCGAGCGTTTTTGGGAAAAAACCCTCTTGAAAAATATTATTTACCGCAAATCTAAAGAACTAGCCGGGGAAGTATCGGTTTACGAAGATGAAATCCGGGCTCAATATGAAAAGATGGTTGATAAGGGAGCGGCCGAGGGCAGTTACGAAGAGAT